>DASWAW010000224.1:0-18003 GCA_036390955.1 Arthrobacter sp. | reverse complement strand
GCCGCGTCCAGGGCGGCAGCGCCGTCCTCGGGCCCGGCGTCGGCGATGCTCAGCAGGACCTTGCCCGTCGAGGGGTCCTCCACGTCGAAGGTCTTGCCGGAGGCGGCCGGACGCCACTGGCCGCCGATCAGCAGTCCGGTGGGAACGGAGGCCAGCAGGGCGCTCTCACGCTCTGCGGTAACAATGGGCTGGGCAGTAACAGTCACGGTTGACTCCCTCGTCAGCGATTCGGGTGGATGGGATCGGTTCAGCGCTGTTCGAGTGCTTACGACGCGCTGGATTTACTGCCACGGTACTGCCGTGCTCTCGGGGCTGTCTACGCATCCCCGCACTACGTCGCACCGGATCCGCTGTGCAGCTGCACAGCAGACGGTGCGGCCGGAGGCCGGCCCCGGCTACCGGGCGGCGAGCACCGCGGAGTAGAGCTCGCGCTTGCTGACCCGGGCGTCCTCCGCCACGGCAGCGACGGCTTCCTTGAGCCGGATTCCCTGCGCAATGAGCGCGTTGACGTCCGCCACGTGGTCTTCCGGTGTGCCCGGTTCCCGTTCCGGGGCGCCGCCCACGACGACGGCGATCTCGCCGCGCACCTCGTTGGCCTCGGCCCATTCCAGCAGCTCGCGCAGCGTGCCCCGGATGACCTCCTCGTACGTCTTCGTCAGTTCCCGGCAGACCGCGGCGCGGCGGTCCGCGCCGAACCGCTCCCGCAACGCACGGAGCATCGGTTCCAGCCGGTGCGGGGCCTCAAAGAAGATCATGGTGCGCCGCTCGGCGTCGAGGTCCGCGAGCCGGGAGGACCGTTCCCCGGCCTTGCGCGGCAGGAACCCCTCGAAGCAGAAGCGGTCGGTGGGCAGGCCGGAGAGCGCGAGCGCGGTGAGCACCGCGGACGGTCCGGGGGCGGCGGTGACGGTCAGTCCGGCGGCCACGGCCCCCTCGACCAGGCGGAAGCCGGGGTCTGAGACGGAGGGCATGCCGGCGTCGGTCACCATCACGAGGGTCTTGCCGGCGCGGACCTGGTCCAGCAGTTCACCGGTCTTGGCGGCCTCGTTGTGCTCGTGGTAGCTGATGATCCGGCCGGCCACGGTGATGCCCAGGTTCTGGACGAGGCGGTGCAGCCGCCGGGTGTCCTCGGCGGCGACGATGTCCGCCGTCGTCAGCAGTTCGATCAGCCGGTAGGTGGCGTCCCCGACGTTGCCGATGGGGGTCGCCGCCAGGACGATCCGGCCGGGCCCGCCGCTTTGCGGAACCGCCGCCGCGGGGCTTCCGCCGGGCTCCGGAGCGGTGCCATCCCCGACGTCGTCCGGCAGGGCCTCGCCATTGCTTGGAAGATTCGGGGCAGTGCTGAGTTTAGGGTCCACATGACCAGCCTACTGCTGGCACGCGGCGCGGGCAGACGGCCCGGCCGCGAACCCGGCTGCGAACCCGGCCGACGGCGGGGCAGCGAACCGGGCCGCGAACCGGGCCGGGACCTGGCCGGCGACCACAGCTGCAAAAGGTAGCATGGGCAACGTGACGCAGACCCCCACGCGGCCTGTCGAAGCCGGTTCCACCGGATCGGCGCCCCCAGCCACCAGCACCGGACGCAGCCTGGAGGGGCACCGCTGGGTCAGCCGTCCGGCGGAGGCGTTCACCCCCGAAGCCCTCAAGGACCGGCTGATCGGCAGCATTCAGAGCTGGCGGGACTATCCGCCCTCGCTCCGGCTGTGGTTCTGGCTCATTCCGGTCCTCACCGCAGCCCTGGGCGGCGTCCTCCGCTTCGTCCGGCTGGACACGCCACGCACCCTGGTCTTCGACGAAACCTATTACGTCAAGGACGGCTACTCATTCCTGCTCAGCGGCTACGAACGGGCCTGGCCGGAGAAGGCCAACGACGCCTTCGCCGCCGGCAGCCCGGGGGTGCCGCTCACCACGCCCGAGTACGTCGTCCACCCGCCGGTGGGAAAGTGGATGATCGCCGCGGGCATGTGGCTCTTCGGCCCTGACAATCCGTTCGGCTGGCGGTTCGGGGCGGCGCTGACCGGCACACTGTCCATTTTCCTGCTGGCCCTGATCGCGCAAAAGCTGTTCGGCTCGCTGACCCTCGGGGCGGTCGCCGGCCTGCTGCTGGCGGTGGACGGCCACCACCTGGTGATGTCCCGGACCTCCCTGCTGGACATCTTCCTGATGTTCTGGGTCCTTGCCGCGTTCGGAGCCCTGCTGATGGACCGCGACGACGGCCGCCGCCGGCTCGCGGCGCGGCTCGGCCGGCAAGCCGCGGCGTCCCCGGGCGGCCGGCCCGGCCTGCTCCAGCTGGCCTCGGGCCCCTGGCTGGGAATCCGCTGGTGGCGGATCGCGGCCGGGGTATGCCTGGGCTTGGCCGTCGGAACAAAATGGTCCGCCCTGTTCTTCCTGGCCGGCTTCGGGCTGCTGACGGTCTTCTGGGACCTGAGCGCGCGCCGGATCGCGGGTATCCACGGCTGGATCAGCGGCGGCATCCTCAAGGACGGGATTCCGGCCTTCCTCAGCATCGTCCCGGTGGCCGCCCTGGTGTACGCCGCCAGCTGGACCGGCTGGTTCCGGTCCAAGGACGCCTACTTCCGGAACTGGGCCGAGACGGTCCCCTCGGCCGAATGGGGCTGGCTGCCCAATGCCGTCCGGTCCCTGGCGCACTATCATCTGGAGGCCTACAAGTTCCACCAGGGGCTCAGCTCGGAGCACCCCTACGAGGCCAGCGCCTGGAGCTGGCTGGTGCTTGGCCGGCCCACATCGTTCTTCTACGAATCGCCCAGGCAGGGCAGCCCTGGGTGCGATACGGCCAGCTGCACTACGGCGATCCTCTCCGTGGGCAACCCGCTGATCTGGTGGGGCGCCGCCGTCTGCCTGGGCGTCCTGCTGTTCTGGTGGGCCGGTCGGCGCGACTGGCGGGCAGGGGCGGTCCTGGCCGCCGTGGCCGCGGGATACCTCCCCTGGTTCCTGTACCCGGAACGCACCATGTTCTATTTTTACGCCGTGTCCTTCGAGCCTTTCCTCGTGCTGGCCCTCGTGTACTGCCTGGGACTCGTTCTGGGGCAGCGCACTGATCCGTTGTGGCGGCGGCGTTCCGGGCTCTACATGGTGGCCCTTTTTGTGGTCACGGCCGTCGTCGTGTCAGCGTTCTTCTACCCGATCTGGACCGCCGAAACCATCTCCTACCAGGATTGGCGGTTCCGCATGTGGATGCCGTCCTGGATCTAGGGCAGGATTGCAGGGGACGCCCGCCGCCGCCAGGCGGGCCCGGAACGGAGAACGGCTGTGAGAGAAGCAAGCACCGGACTGCTCGTCGAGCTCGACCCGGGCACCAACGT
Source organism: Arthrobacter sp. (assembly GCA_036390955.1). GTDB lineage: Bacteria > Actinomycetota > Actinomycetes > Actinomycetales > Micrococcaceae > Arthrobacter. Next base: position 14,683 of record DASWAW010000224.1, on the reverse strand, counting down.
GACGGACCTGCTCCTGGCGCAGCACGCCAAGGATCCCGTGCATGCGCTCTACTCCCGCAAAGGACCGTCCGGCTGGGCCGACGTCCCCGCGCAGCAGTTCCTGGACCAGGTCCGGGCGCTGGCGAAGGGGCTGATTGCCGGTGGGATCAGCCCCGGGGACACCGTGGCGGTCATGTCCGGGACCCGTTATGAGTGGACCCTGGTGGACTTCGCCATCTGGTTCGCCGGCGGCGTCCCCGTCCCCATCTACGAAACGTCCTCGGCCGGCCAGATCGAATGGATCCTGCACGACTCTGGTGCCCGGCGCATCTTCGCGGAGGACGAGGCCAAAGTGGCCCTCGTGCAGGCGGTCCTCGCCGGCTCAGCCACGCTCGGCGCCACCGTGCTCCCCGTGGTGCGGATGGACTACGACGGCGCCGCGCCCAACCTCGCCAGCCTGGCCGCAGCAGGCGCCGGCGTCGGCGACGCCGAGCTGGAACGGCACCGGTCCGCCGCCGGACTCGCGGACGTGGCATCGCTCGTCTACACCTCCGGCACCACCGGCCGGCCCAAGGGCTGCGAAATCACCCATGGGAACTTCGCCCTCGTCGCCAGGAACATCGTGCTGTTCCTGCCCGAGATCCTCCTCAAGCCCCGCTCCAGGACCCTGATGTTCCTCCCGCTGGCCCACGTCCTCGCCCGCGCCGTCCAGGTGATCTGCCTGACCGCCGGGACCACTCTGGGCCACACCGCCAGCGCCAAGGAACTGCTCGAGGACCTGGCCAGCTTCAAGCCCACCTTCCTGCTCGTGGTCCCCCGGATCTTCGAGAAGGTCTACGCCGGCGCCGCCCACAAGGCAGCCCTGGCCGGGAAGCAGCGTTTGTTCGAGTCGGCCGCCGCCGTCGCCATCGACTATTCGAAAGCACTCGACGCCGCCGCCCGGGGCACCGGGACCGGCCCCGGGGCCGTGATCCGGGCCAAGCACGCCCTCTTCGACCGGCTGCTCTACCCCAAGCTGCGGCAGGCCTTCGGCGGCCAACTGGGCTACACGGTGTCCGGGGCCAGCCCGCTCAGCCCCCACGATGCCCACTTCTTCCGCGGCGCCGGCATCCCCGTCCTCGAAGGCTACGGCCTCACCGAAACCACCGCACCGTGCACCGCCAACACCCCGACCCGGACCAAGGTGGGCACGGTCGGCATCCCGGTGCCCGGCACCACCATCCGGGTCGCTGAGGACGGCGAGATCCTGGTCAAGGGCATCGGAGTCTTCAAGGGGTACCACAACAACGCCGCAGCCAATGCGGAGGCATTCGTGGACGGGTTCTTCCGCACCGGTGACCTCGGGTCCCTGGACGGGGACGGCTTCCTGACCATCACCGGCCGGAAGAAGGACCTCCTCGTCACCGCCGGCGGCAAGAACGTCGCCCCCGGACCGCTTGAGGAAAAGATCCGCGAGCACGAACTCGTCCTGCAGGCCGTGGTGATCGGCGACGGCCGGCCGTTCGTCTCAGCCCTGATCAACCTCGACCCCGAGGGCCTGGAGAACTGGTGTGCCGTGCACAAGGTTCCCGCGATGAGCCCCGCCGAGGCCAGCGGCAATGCTCAGGTCCGCGATGCCCTGCAGCGCGCCGTGGACGAGGCGAACGCCCTCGTCTCCAAGGCCGAGTCGATCCGCAGCTTCGTGGTGCTCGTCGCCGACTTCACGGTGGAATCCGGGCATCTGACACCGTCGCTCAAACTCAAGCGGGCCGCCGTCGTGCGTGACTTCGAGGCGCAGATCAACCGGATCTACGGCTGATCCGCGGCTGGTGCCCCCACCGGGGTGGCACAGTGGGAGGCACCGCAGCGAGGCACCGAGTGCGCTCAGCGCGGAGCCACCGCTGGGAAGCTCAGCGGGGACAGACAGCAGCGGCCGGCACCGTGGTGCCGGCCGCTGCTGCTGCCAGTCAATTCTGCTGCCTGCCGGACGCCGGGTTCCGGACCACCTAGACGGTGCTGGAGAACCCCCGTGTTGGGGTGTCGTGTGAGCCGGGGTCCGTGGCGGAGGAACGGGACGTGGAACTCCCGGGAGCCGTATCCGCCGCCGCAGCGTCCGCACCAGCCGCGTCGCCGGCTTTGGCGGACCTGTCCCGCCGGAACAGGGACCGCTTGGCGGGGACGGCGTCCGCTGAATCAGCATCTTCCGCCGGAGCAGGATCAGCCGTGGGGGAAGCATCGGTGGTGTCGTCCCCGGCCGGGTCAGCCGCCGCTGCGGCCCGCTTCGGCAGCCCGCGGCGCTTGCGCGTCGGCCACGTGAGGATGAGGGTGACGATCGAGGTGATCAGCACCAGGCCCCCGATCACGATCCCCCCGTCGACCCAGAACTGGGCCGGGAAGAGCCGGATGAGCGTGTCCTGCAGCGAGAACGTCCAGGTGCCGCTGGCGAAGAAGATGCTGTGGAACTCGGCGAAGAACCGCTCCCAGCCGAGCACTGCCAGGGCGCCGAGGCTGAGGATGATGACGAGGGTGAGGATGGACCCGGCGAACAGGCCGCGCCGCACTCCCCCGGGACTGCGGCGCCGCAGGTAGATGATGGCGATCAGGCTCAGCAGGATCAGCAGGACGCCCGCGCCGAAGGTGGACAGGATGACGAGCTTGACGTCGGCCATGTGGCTGACTTCGCCGCCCTGGAACAGCTTGTCGCCGCTGCGGTTGACGAGTTCGCCAAGGTACCGCGGTCCGGCCCAGTTGCTGAGGTAGTCCACGGCATAGGAGCCGTAGGTCATCCGGTCGTCGGTGCTGAAGCCGTAGCCGTCACCCGGGAAGCCGGGGCGGTTGTACTCCACCCAGAGGAACAGGGGGCTGGCGACGGCCCGGACAGCCAGCACCAGCAGGATGACCGGGAAGCAGACGGCAAGCAGGACCTGCATCACGCGCGGGGCCACCGGTTTGGCATTTGCCGCGTGTTCGCGTTCGGCGTTCCGGCGCTGCACTTCCTCCTCCGGGGGGCGGATTTGCAGCGCGGAGGTCGGCAGCGGTTCGCTGAAGTGCGTGCCGTTGCCCTTGGGGGCGGGGTCGACGGCGGCTTCCGCGGCCTTGCGGTCGGCGCGGCTGCCGGCCTGGCGCCAGGACGGCGTCGGTGTCGGTGTCGACGGACTGGTTGATGTGTCCGGTGACGGAGTCGTGGTTGCGGCCGGCGTCGTCACTGCGGCCGGAGTGGTTGCGGCCGGCGTGGCCGGACTGCCGGCGCCCGGTGCGGCGGAGCCGGGCGTGCTTTCAGCAGGTGACCCGGGTTCCGGCGCGGCGCCGGTACCACTCCCGGCGGTACGGTCGGAGGCCGCGGCGGAGCGCTTGTCCGTGGCGCTCGGCTTCATCCAGTCGAAGGCGGGTTCGTCAGCGTCATCGGGCGGATCCACTTGCGGATCCTGTCGGTTCGGAGGGGTGGGACCTGAGTCAGTCACTGCGGCTTCGCTTCCGTCGGCGTCCGCGCCGCCGGGCGTGGCCTGGCAACGCTACTTCTTCTGCCTCCGAGCCTACCGCCAGAGCCCGGGCGTGGGCGAGGTGCCACCCCGTAGGGGACGGGGATTCAGCCGGCGCGGATTCGGGGCGTTCCGCTGCCGCCGGCAGGGGCCGGGGCGGGCGCTCAGCGCTTGGCGTACTGCGCCCAGGGGATGTTCCAGTCGCCGAAGCCTTCGAGCGGTTCCACGGCCGGGGCTCCGGTGTTGAGGGTCTGCACGACGTCGCCGGTCTTCATGTTGTTGAAGAACCAGGCGGCGTCCGCCGGAAGCAGCCCGACGCAGCCGTGCGAGACGTTGGACCGGCCCACGGCACGCCACGCCGATTCCAGGGCCTGGTGGACATACACTCCGGAACTCGTCAGCCGGTTGGCGTACTCCACCGTCAGGGGCGGGTAGTAGCCCTTGTCGCCGGGCTTGAGCCCGATGCTGCCCGCGTTGAATTTGGAGTGCCGTTCCTGCTCCATGATGACGGCGAAGCCGGTGGGTGAGAGCCACTCGGCATCCCCCAGCGTGACCGGCGCGGTCTTGACCAGCTGGCCGTCGAAGTACACGTTCATGGTCTTGGTGATGTCATCAACGACGGCGAGGCGCTGCGGGCCGACCTTGAAGGAGACCTTGGTGTCGGAGTTGCCGATCATCCTGTTGCCGAAGTCGACGCCGAAAAGTTTCAGGTCCACGGTGATTGCGCTGTTGGCGGCCCAGAAAGCCTCGGGGCGGATCCGGACACGGCGGTCCGAATACCAGCGCCACGCCACGGCCTGGCCGGAGGACACGGTGACGGCGACGGCCTTCTCCATGGCTTCCTTGTTCAGCACGGGCTCGCTGAAGACAATCTCGATGGGCTGGCCGGCGCCGACTGTGGTGCCGTTCAGCGGATACACCGCCGCGTCCGCTTCGTTGGCTTTGGCGACGGTGGCGAAGGTCTGGGCCTTCGTGGTTTCGCGTCCGGCCCCGTCGACGACAGTGAAGCTGTACTTGTACTTGGTGTCGAATTCCAGGGGATCCCCGGCAGTCCAGGTCGAGCCATCCGGGCTGGTGGTCCCCGGGACGGGATCGCCTCCGGCGGCCGGGACCAGCACGACGTCCTTGACCACGCCGTTAACCGCCTTGACTGACGGCGGGGCTGCCGGGTTGACGGCCCTGGCCCCGTCGGTCGGCGTCACTCCGAGCTCCACGAGCTTCACCACGGGGGCGGCGAGGCCGGACACGTTCCGCATCGGCGCCGTCGACTCCGAGGGCATTTCCGCGTCGGCCCGGCCGGGGGCCGTCGCGATGCCGATTCCGCCGGCTCCGACGACGGCGCAGAGTGCCAGCACCGCCAACATCTTCCCGCTCGTCCCGCGGCCCTTGCCGCCGGGCTGCGGCGGGCCTGCGGGTTCGCCGCGGCGGCTCCTCATGCCGGAATCCGTCATCATCTTGTCCATGTCCTGTCCCCCAAATTAACGCTTCTGCCTTTCGCGGAGCTGTCCGCGCGCCCGGGCTCAGTTGGCGTACTGCGCCCAGGGGATGTTCCAGTCCCCGTAGCCGTCGTCGACGGCGGCGAAGTCCCCGTCGGTGTTGACCACCTGGACCACGTCACCGGTTGTCATGTTGTCGAACACCCATTTCGCACCGTCCGGCCCCAGGCCGATGCAGCCGTGGGAGAGGTTGGCCTTGCCCAGAAACGGCATGGCGGAGTCCGTGGCCTGGTGGATGAACTCCCCGCTCGGGGTCAACCGCGTGGCGTAGTTGACGTCGAGCTGGCCGTAGTAGGCCGGGTCGCCCGGCTTCAGCCCGATCGTGGAGGCGTCCATGTGTTCCACGCGGTATTTCTCCATGAAGACGAGATACCCGCGGGCCGAGGGGAACCGGGTGTCGCCCATGGTTGCGGGCCACTGGCCGGCCGGCCGGTCGTTGACACTGGCCGTGAACGTGTGCGCCACGGCGTCCGCAATGCCGACTTTCTTGTCCCCGATGTGAATGGTGACCTTTTTGTTGAAGTTGCCGACCTGCCCGTTGCCGAGCTCGACGCCGAAGAGCTGCAGGTCCATCGTGATGGTGCTGTTCGCGGTCCAGAAACTCTCCGGACGGTACCGGACCATGCTGTTGCTGAACCAGTGGAATTCACCGGCCTGCCCGGAGGTCGAGCTGATCTTGATGGCCTTCTCAACGGCGTCCCGGTTCAGCACGGGCTCGCTGAAGGTGATCTGCAGCGGCTGCGCCACCCCGACCTTCATGCCGTCCAGCGGGTAGATGGCGGCGTCGGCTTCGTTGGCCGTGGAGACGGTGGTGAAACTCCGCGTGGTGTTGCTGGTGCGGCCGACGGCGTCCACCACCGCGAACGTGTAGCTGTAGCGGGTGTTGAATTTCAGCGGTGCAGTGGCCGTCCAGCTGGAGGCATCCGGGCTGAGCATGCCGTCAACGGCGTCACCGGACCCGCTGGTGAGCGCCACCCGGTCGATGCGGCCGTTCTTGACTTTCAGGGTCACGGGCCCGGCCGGGTTGACCTGTTTTGCCTCGTCCGCCGGCAGGGTGTCCAGCTGCACAGGCGCCACCACGGGGAAGGCGAGTCCCGGCGTCGAGCGTTCCGGCGAGGCGGCTTCGGATGCGAAGGAGGCGTGGGCCATCCCGGGGCCTGCCGCGAACACTCCGCCGGCTGCGGCCAGGGCGCAGACCGCTCCGAGCAGGGCGAGTTTGCGGCCGGTGCGCCGGCTTTTGGGGGCGTTCACGATACTCGGGTCCTTCCAGACGTTACCTTGAAAGCATAAGTGAATTTCCGCCGGGGCCCGCCGCCGGGCCCGCCACGATCCGGTCACGAAGAGGGCCCCGGACGGACGTCCGGAGCCCTCTTCGCGGTCAGCTGCCGGCGCTGTGCCGTGGCGGCGCAGCGACGGCGCGGCTGCTAGTAGCGGTAGTGATCCGGCTTGTACGGGCCGGAAACCTCGAGGTCCAGGTACGCGGCCTGCTCCTTCGACAGCTCGGTCAGTTCGACGCCGAGGGCGTCGAGGTGCAGCCGGGCGACCTTCTCGTCGAGGATCTTCGGCAGCACGTAGACCTGCTTGTCGTACTCCCGCTCCCCTTCCGGCTGGTTACGCTTCGTGAAGAGCTCGATCTGCGCGATCGTCTGGTTGGCGAACGAGTTGCTCATGACGAAGGACGGGTGTCCGGTGGCGTTGCCGAGGTTCAGCAGGCGCCCTTCGGACAGCACGATGATGGAACGGCTGCCCGCTCCGGTGGCCGCGTCTGCCTCGAAGACCCACTCGTGCACCTGGGGCTTGATCTCAACCTTCGTGATGCCCGGGATCCGGGCCAGTCCGGCCATGTCGATCTCGTTGTCGAAGTGGCCGATGTTGCCCACGATCGCCTTGTCGCGCATCCCGGCCATGTGCTCGGCCATGATGACGTCCTTGTTGCCCGTCGTGGTGATGAAGATGTGGCCCTCGCTGAGGACGGATTCCAGTTTCGCTACCTGGTAGCCGTCCATGGCTGCCTGGAGCGCGCAGATGGGGTCGATTTCGGTGACGATCACGCGGGAGCCCTGGCCGCGGAAGGCCTCCGCCGCGCCCTTGCCCACGTCTCCGTAACCGCAGACGACGGCGACCTTGCCGCCCATCAGGACGTCGGTGGCGCGGTTGATGCCGTCCGGCAGGGAGTGGCGGATGCCGTACTTGTTGTCGAACTTGCTCTTGGTGACCGAGTCGTTGACGTTGATGGCCGGGAACAGCAGCTTGCCCTGCTCCGCGAGCTGGTAGAGGCGGTGCACGCCCGTGGTGGTTTCCTCGGTGACGCCCAGCAGGCGCGAGCCGATCCGGGTCCACTTCTGCGGGTCCGCCTGCAGCGAGGCGCGGAGGACGTCAAGGAAGACCCGTCCTTCCTCGGACTCGTCATCGGCGGTGGCCGGGACGGCACCGAGCGCCTCGAAGTCGACGCCCTTGTGAACCAGCATGGTGGCGTCGCCGCCGTCGTCGAGGATCATGTTGGGGCCGAGGTCCGGGTTGCTGTCCGCGCCGGGCCAGGTCAGGATCTGCTCCGCGGTCCACCAGTAATCCTCCAGCGTCTCGCCCTTCCAGGCGAACACCGGAACACCCTGGGGGTCCTCGACGGTACCGTTGCCGACCACAACGGCGGCGGCGGCTTCGTCCTGGGTGGAGAAAATGTTGCAGGAGGCCCAGCGGACCTCGGCGCCGAGCGCGGTGAGCGTCTCGATCAGCACGGCGGTCTGCACTGTCATGTGCAGGGAACCGGCGATCCGGGCGCCCTTGAGCGGCTGGCTGGCGCCGAACTCCTCGCGCAGGGACATCAGGCCGGGCATTTCGTGCTCGGCGAGGCGGATCTGGTGGCGGCCTGCCTCGGCCAGGGAGATGTCCGCAATCTTGTAATCGAGAGTCATATGAATCCTTTGCTGTGGCCGGCGGGCAGGTCGGGGACCTGGCTGCCTGTGACGAAGGTGAAGGTGCTTATCGGTGGCTGTGAAGTACTTCGGTGCCGAACGGCGAAACGATGGGCCGGCAGCCTAGCCGGCGTTGTGACGGGGGCCGGCGTCGGGCTGGCCCGGATGCGGCTGGCCGGAGTCGGGCAGGCCGGCGTCGTGCTGGAAAGAGGGCGCCGCCGCGGCGGCGGGGAGGAGTTCCGGCGGCAGCAGCAGCGGGATGCCGTCCTCAATCGTGTAGCGCAGCTTCTCTCCGGAGGGGCCGGCCGCCGTGGTGACGAGTTCCTCGCCGTCCTGCACCAGCGGTGAACCGGTGACGGGGCATCTCAGGACAGACAACAGGTCGGGACTGATCTTCGGCATGGTGAACGCTCCCTGGTGGACGCCGCAGCAGGCGCCGGTGGCTTACGGATTTTGCAGTTCCCAGCCTACCGCCAGTTGCGGCCTAGGACGGTTCGCGCAGGACGCGCAGATGCCCCCGGCGGGCGCCCTCGGCCGCGGCCGGCGCTGCCAGGGTCGGGTGCACTCCGCGCTGGCCCGGGCCGGATTCCGGTGCGGCGGGCCGGGTGGCCGCCTCCCGGACAGCATCGGCAAGGGCGGCGAGGTCATCGGGTCCGGGGCCGGAAGGGGTGGCCGGCATGGCGAGCCTGAGCACTTCCCAGCCGCGCGGGACCGTCAGGGACCCGGCGTGCTGTTCACACAGGTCGTAACAGTGCGGCTCGGCGTAAGTGGCCAGCGGCCCCAGGACTGCGGTGGAGTCGGCGTAAACGTACGTCAAAGTTGCCACCGCTGAATTGCGGCAGGCTGACCTTGAACAAAGACGAATGGCACCCACGACACCACAGACTACTCCCCCGGGCCGCCGGACGCCGCCCGACGCGCTGGCGGCGGGTCGCGCGGCCCGTCTCGCGTTATCGATTCGCCGGGTTTAGAGTCGAGATATGCAGTCACCGCACCAAGATCCGGGTTTTACGGTCCGATTGGCTGACCCGGACGCCGGACGCCACGAGGCCGGTTCCACACCGGCCGGTTCCGCGCGAGCCACGGCGCCACGGAGTTTCCGGCAGCGGCGGAGGAACCGGCACGGCCGGGGACTCCGCGGCGAACTGATGCTGCCCACGCTGCCCGGCTACCGCACCCGCTCGGACCGCTTCGACGACTTCGTGCTGGACTCGGCCGAGCGGCTGCACGACATCTGGGGCAAGCCGCTGGACGGCGTCCGCTTCGCCGTCGACGAGATCCCGCCCGGGCTGGAGCAGCTCGTGGCGGACCGCGCCGTCGCCCCGATGGGGGCCTACTCCCCCGCCACACCGGATGAGGGACCCGTGATCACGCTCTACCGGCGCGTCGTCGAGCAGGCCTGCGGCAGCCGCGAGGAACTCCAGGACCTGGTCCATGACGTCGTGGTGGAGTACACCGCCGAGATGCTCGGGGTGCCGCCCGAGTCGCTGGACCCCGTCTACCGCCGCCGCTACTAACACGCTCCTTCTGATCAGTAGCCGAGCGTGACCGGGACCTGTTCCTGGCCCGCTGCCCCGGGGGCGATCGCCGTCGTCGAGATGTCCTGCCTGCCGGCCTCCTGCAGCAGCACCGCGCCGTACGCGGGATCCCCCGCCGCGGATACGAGGTAGCCGACGAGCGGTGAGCCCTCGACGTCACCGGGGACCTTGATGGAGGCCGTGGTGCCGCCTGCGATGTCGGCGGCCGCGGCGGCGCGGACCTTGCCGTCGGCCGTGATCGGGGTGTAGGAAATGGTGGCCCGGCCCTCGGGGGCGCCGAAAATGAGGTAGCGCTCCCCCGAGCCGGGGACTGGAACGACGTGTTGGCTTCCCAGCCGCGCCGATGCCGCCGACCAGGCGAAGTCGGCGGCGTCTTCGGCCTTGAGGCCACGGGTCACGCGGGCCGCCGCCGTGAAGGACACGTCCGAACTGGCAGCCACGGTATAAGGCCCGGCCGGCACACCGGCGAGGGGGACCTCGGTGACCGATCCGGCCTTCGCCGTAACGACCCCGCCGCCGGGCAGGGCCTTCTGGCCGTCCCGTCCGAACAGCTTGATTGCGACGACGGCGTCGGCGGGCCCGGGCACCGTGATCTGCAGGGCCGGTCCCGCGTCCGCGAAGCCGGATTTCCCCGTGAGGTCCGCCAGCGCGGCCGGGTCCTGGATGTCGACGCCGGAGACCACCTGGCGGAGGGCCGGAGCCGCGGCAGGGGCGATGAACTCGACGCCGCCGGGCGTCAGCCCACGCAGCACGCTCTGCTGGATGACAGCGGAAACGGGCCCGCCGGCGCTGCGTACCCGGACGCTGAGCCGCTGCTGTCCCGGGGCAAGTCCGGCCAGGATGACGGACCGGGTGGTGCCCGGCGCGACGAGAAGTCCGCGGCTGCCCGGGGCCGGGATGAGGCCCTTCGCGCCGAAGAGCTCAAGGCTGACGGTGGCCGGGCTGCTGGAGGCGTTGCTGAGATTCAACACGGCCGTCCGGCCCAGGGCGGTGTTGGCGCCGACAAGCCAGAGATCGTTGGCGGGCTGCTGGCAGGCTGCGGCCGCCGAACCGCGCAGGTCCCCGTCTTCGGCCGCGTAGCGCATTACGGCGCCCGCGGCGGCCTGCCGGTCGGCCTGGGCGTCGGCGCTCAGGACCGTCACCCCATCGACGCCGCGCTGGGACACCACGCCGGCCGTGGGCACCACGCCGGCGGGCTTGGGCGCGGCCGGGGCGGGGCTTTCGGCCGGCGGCGCGGCCTTGGCGATTTCAACCAGGGTGCTGCCGCTGAGCGCGGCGAGCCGGCTGCCGGGCAGGACACCGGCGCCGGAGCCCAGCACCAGGGCGTTGACGTCGCTCCTGGCGGTGGCGGACTCCGGGCTGAATTGCGGATCGGTGCCCACGGGGGCGCCTTCGAGCAGCCGCGCCGGCCCCGGGCAGACGCCGAGGCTGCTGCCCGCGGGGACCGCCGTCAGCGGGGCCGCGACGGGCCGGCTGCTGCCGGGGCCCTGCGGGGTGAGTGCCGTGGCGGACACGAGTCCGCCGCCGGCCGCGACGAGGACGACGGCCGACAGGACGCCGGCCAGCCGCCCGGCGCGCGGGCGTGCCTTCACGCGCGGCAGCGGCGGTTCGGCTGCCGGGAGCCCGGTGCCATCCGGCGTGCCGGGTTGCTCCGGCGCCGTGGCGTCGGGGCTGCCGGCGTCGTCGGGCGTGGTTGTGCCGTCGCCGGCGCGGCTGCCGGCGTCGTCGGGCGTGGCTGTGTCATCGGGGTTCCCCGCGTTGGCGGGGCTGCCGTCGGCGTCGGGCGTGGCTGGGGCGTCGTTCGCGGGGGTGGTGTCCCTAGGCATGTTGATGTTCCTTACGCAGGGAGCCTTCGTCCCGGGAGAGGCCGGTGTTCGGCCGTCGGGCAGGCATGGGGATGGCAAGCAGGGCGGTCAGGCCGATGACGACGGCCTGGACGACGCCCGTCCAGATGGCCCACGGTGCTTCGTAGCGGAGGCTGAGCTGCCCGCCCTGCGCGGGCAGGGTGAAGGCCTGCGACCAGCCCGAGGTAGTGGCGGTGAGGCGCCGGCCGTCGAGCCAGGCGCTCCAGCCCGGATCGGACCGTTCCGCCAGCACCACGAGCCGTCCTTCCGGCCCGGCGGCCACCGCGGCATCGGCGGACACCACCTGGGACGGGACCAGCCCGACCGTGGCGCCCGCGCCGTCGACGATCCGGACGCGGTGCGCGACGTCGGCGGCCTGGATCACGGGCTGGTTCAGGGGGCTGATCCGCCAGAGCCAGCCGACGTCGGTCTTGCCGACGGCGACGAGCCCGGGGACGGCGTCCATGCGGCTCGCCGTCAGCTGCGCGGCGGTGTCGGCGGCGCGCAGGACCACGAAGCCGACGCCGAGCTGCTCGAGTTCCGCACGCGGGTCGACGCCCTGGCCGGCCACGATGGTGGCCACGACGTTGCGGACGGACGCCGCGACGGCGTCGTCGTCACGGACGGTTTCCTGCCCCGGCGCACCCATGATCGGGCGGGCGGCGGCAATCGTGGACAGTCCGTCGAGGGTGGTGCCGGCACCGCGCATAAGCGCGGCGTCAAACGTTCCGTTTTCGCCGGTGGAGATGATGAGGGTGCGTGCCTGTTCCGGCCCCTCGCCGCGGTCGATGGCCGTGGCCGGGAGGGTCCGGGGCTCCGCCGGTTCCACCAGTCTGCGGGCGCCAAGGGAACCCGTGCCGGGAACATCGGTGCCGGGCAATCCGGAACCGGCCGCTTCCGCGGCGGGCGCACCGGCGGCCGGGGCGGCCTGCGGCAGCGCATTTTGCGCGGCCCACACCGTCAGGCCGGCAAGCGGGCCGGCCAGCAGGAGGATCATGGCCGTGGCGGCGGTGGCGCGGATGAGGACCTTGCGGCCCGCCGTTGCGGCGGCGGCCCGGTCGGCGGAGTCCAGCAGGCCGGCCGCGCCGATCAGTGCCGCGCCCAGGAGGACGAAGGCTGCGGCGGACACGGCGGGTCCCGTGAAGGGAGTGACCAGGACGCTGGCGCTGGCCCCGGTGGCAACCTGGCCGCTGAGCCAGCCGCCGGCCAGCAGCAGGAGCGCCGCGGCCCAGAGGGCGCGGGCCGTCCGCGGCGGCCGGCCCGGCAGGAACAGTGCCGCCACCGCGAGGAGCAGGACGGGCAGACCGATGAGCAGGGCGAGCAGGAGCGCCCACGGCAGGGCCGAGTCCGCGCCGAATACCGTCAGGTTGGTGAGGCCGCCGTCGGCCGCGAACCGCAGCGGCTGGCCGAGGGCCTGCTGCCACAGTGGTGCGGCGTCAAAGGCCAGCGGCAGTCCGGGGTCTGCGAGCAGTGCCCGGGGCCGGTCGATGGTGGAGGCCAGGAACGGCACGAACAACACGAGGCTGGGCAGCAGCGCCCACCAGACGGTTCGTCCGCGGCGGCCCAGGAGCGTGCCGCAGAGTGTCACGAGTATGACGGCGGGGACCAGCAGCGAGGGCGCTGCCGCGGTAACAACGGCCAGTGCGATCCCGGCCGCGGCGGCGGCGGTCCAGGAGGCGGTGCCGTTGACTCCGGGCTTGACCGGGGGCGCCTCGGTGAAGCGGCGCTCCCCCGGGGCCGGAACGGCGTAGCGGCCGCGGCCCGCGGCGGTGCCGGTGGCGCGCAGCAGGGCGAGCACCAGCAGCGGCATGATGACGTGGACCACCAGCGCCCCGACGCGGCCCTGGTTGAGTGCCACCTGCAGGGCCGGCGCGCCGGCCCAGACGAGGGCGGCGGCCAGGCGGAGGCGCCGGCGCTGCGTCAGGGCGCCTGCGGCGAACCAGGCGCCGAGGGCGGAGAGGGGCATGGCGAGAATCAGCAGCCAGCCAACGGCGCCGTTGGCATTGCCGGCACCGAGCACGCCGAGGACCCACAGGACGTAGCCGAAGGGGTTGCCGTGGCCGGGAAGGCCCGCGCCGAGGGTGATCCACCAGCCGGAGGCGTGGTTCCAGATCTCGCCCAGCCGCAGCGAGACCGGAATCATCGCGCCGCCGGAGACGGCCTCGACCCGGAACAGGCTCAGCAGTCCGATCAGGGACGCTGCCGTGGTGATCAGGATGGCGAGCAGGGCGCCGTTGCCCACCCAGCTCCGCTCGGAGGTGGTGAGGGCGGCGAAGTCGTCGGCCGAGTCGCCGGTGGGCTGTTCGGCGAGCGGGTCGTTCCCGGCCAGGCTGTCCCGGGAGTCGTCCGCTCCGAGGGCTTCCATCAGGGAGCGGCGGTGTGCCCAGACCTCCCGCCGCGGGGTCTGCAGCCCCTTGATGACGGATCGCCGGATGCGGCGGGTCCGGGCGGCGTTCCGCCGTCCCCGGATCACGGCCGCAGGGCGTCCGAGCGCGCCGAACGTCGCCAGGAGTTGTGAGAAGCCGTGCCCCGGATCCTTGACGGCAATGCTCAGAACCAGCTTGAAGATGCTGCCCAGCAGGGCGCCGGCCGCGTGCAGCGGCACTTTCCAGGCGGGGGCGTGCTTGAGCCGCAGGTGCACCTGGGCCTTCCGGGCCGCCGTCGCGTTCCCGAGGGCGTGCGGGCGGTGCGAGACGTGGAACATCCTGGCGGCGGGGACCACCACCACACGGTGACCGGCGAGCCGGTTCCGCCAGCAGAAGTCGACGTCGTCGCCGCTGCCGGGCAGGGCCGGGTCGAAGCCGCGGAGGTCCTCCCAGACGTCGCGGCGGACAAGCATGCCGGCGGAGTTGACCGCGAAGGTGTCGCTGCGGCCGTCGTACTGTCCCTGGTCGAGCTCGTCGGCCTCGATGAGGGTCAGCCGCTCGGCCCAGCGGCTCGTGGAGAGCCCGACGTCGATCAGCCGGCGCTCTGAATGCCAGTCCAGCTGCTTGCAGCCGGCCACGGTGACGGACGGCGCCCGTTCCACGGCGCGCAGCAGCTCGGCGAGGGCTTCGGGCGCGGGGGCGGCGTCGTCGTGCAGCAGCCAGATCCATTCGGCCGCCGGGCCGGCGGCGCGGCCGCTGCCGGGCATGCCGCCGTCGCCCCAGGGCGCGAGGGCGCTGAGGCCTGCCTGCACAGCTCCGCCCATGCCGCTGCGGGTCTGGTCGAAGACGGTGACGTTGGCTGTGCCGAAGGCCTGCTCGAGGAGGGCCGCGGAATTGTCGCGGGAACCGGTGTCAACCCCGATGCAGGTATCCGCCGGCCGGGTCTGAGCCGCCAGCGCAGCGAGGGTCCTGGGGAGAAAATCACCGCCGTCGTGGGAAACCACGACGGCGGTGACTCGTACTTCCTGAAGAATTAGATCGCTCGCTTCCTAAGCCGGCGCCGCTCGCGCTCGGAGAGGCCACCCCAGAT
>DASWAW010000223.1:0-6479 GCA_036390955.1 Arthrobacter sp. | reverse complement strand
CTCCAAACGCGTCCGCGCCCCCGGCTGGTAGCCCCCGGAGGTCGCAAGGATGGTCGGACACTCGGCAGCCATGGTTCTCCTTCGCGGGAAATAAAGTCTTCGCGGTTGAGCCTACCCATGCCCGCGGAATTTCCCTGCCCGTCTCCGGCACGCCAGCCGGCTGCGGCCCGCCTGTGCTTATCGGTGGGCGTACGTGAGGCAATCGGCGTTGTCGGCCCCCGGACCCACGTGCACCTCGGTTGCCTGGCACATCAGGTGGTCGTTGTGGGCGCATTCGGAGCGCTGGCAGGCTCCGACATCGGCCAGCACCTTGGGCAGTCCTCCGTGCACGCCGATATCGATGAAGGTGGCGCAGGAGGCATGGTCTTCAGCGCCGCCGACAGTGATCGCAGCGGCGTTGCAGTTGGAATGGTCGTTGAAGGAGCAGTTGGTCACGCTGCAGTCGGCCACGTGCGTTGTCATGGGATATCCCTCCGTGGTTCGGCCACCCCGGCCGGGCGGCTCGGCAAGTCCACGGTAGGCCGCTCTGAATCAAACAAAAAGACCCAACTGTGTGACCTAATGTCGGGTCCCGGCCGGCCCGTGGCGGGTCCTGCCCTGGCCTTGCGGTCGGGAGGCGGTCGGGAAGCGGTCGGGAAGCGGTCGGATCCTCAGCTGGCGTTGCCCTATCGCGTCTTCGAGGCGCGAATTTCCTGGCGCTACCGGAATTCGGGCGCGCCTGGGATTCGGCGCATCGCGGCTGGGCTGGCGCGTCGAAGTGCAGGTTGCGCATCGCGGCTGGGTTGCGATTCGACGTGCTGTTGGTGCCTCACGCCTCCGGGTTGCGGAACCGGGCGACGTACGTCCGTTGCCACGGGGTCTCGACGGCGCCCCGGCGGTAGCGCGCGCGCACGAAGGCTACGGCCTCCGCAGGCGGGACACCGTCCAGGATCGCCAGGCAGGCAAGGGCGGTGCCGGTCCGGCCGCGGCCTCCCCAGCAGGCAACCTCAACCCGCTCGGTTTCGGCACGGCGCCAGGCCTCCGTGAGCGCGTCCAGGGTGTCGGCGTCGTCGGCCGGCACGCGCAGGTCCCGCCAGCGGACCCAGCGGGAATCCCAGGCCACCGGGGCCGGGCGCCTTCCCAACAGGTACAGGCCAAACTCGGGGCGCGGCCCGGCGGGAAGCGGCCTGAGCAGCGCGCGACCGCGGATGAGCCGGCCGGACGGAAATTCCAGGACTCCTGCTTGGCCCGGGTCCCAGGTCTGCGTCATATTTTCGAGCGTAGCCCTTCCGCCGGCAACACGCACCGGCCGCAAAACGCCCGCAGATCCGAGAGACCGCCAGTCATTTCCGCGAGCGGGCAGATGCCAACGGGCGGCAGCGCACACTCACGGCGCCGCTGTACGAACATCGGGGAGAGGCTAGCCGAGATAGACCACGGGGGCGTCACCTTCGGTTCCGGTGAATTTCCTGCGGTCGATGTTGATAAGAAACAGCCCGGGCCAGCCCGTCCGGCCTCCTTCGATGGCAAAGTGGAGACCCTGACCAGCAGGCTGGCCGGCGACCGGCGACGCGGAGGAACAAACTCAGGGCATCTGGCGAGCTCGACCCCTCGTCCGGGCCGAGCACTAAGCCTGGGCGACGATGGCGACCGCGGCCCAGGTCACGGCAGGCCGGCTAAGCGCGAGCATGCGTCCCACAGGCGCCTGCGGGCTTCGGCGTCAGATCCCATGCCGGGCGTCGGAAGCTCTTTGCGCTTTGCCCAGAGCTTTCCGGACACGGCCGCGGCTTCCTTTGACGTGGCGAGCCAGAGGGCAGTATCCACCGCCTTTTCGGCTGGCTCACCGAACGCGTTCGTGATCCAGCGGAAAGGGCCCCCCACGTCTAGCAGCAACGACGTGTTCTTGACCAGCCCCGGGTGGACAGCATTCGCCACCACGCCGGAGCCCTGAAGGCGCTCAGCGAACTCCTGGGTGAGGAGAACTCGGGCAAGCATTGTGGGCGGCGTCGAACGAAGGTAGCTGTACTTGCCCTTCGCAGTCTGGAGGTCGTCGAAGTTGAGTTTGGTATTGCCGTACTTTGACGCGATATTCACGATGCGGGATGTGCGCGCCGCCGCAGCCTGCCGGTCGGCCGTTCCGCCGCTGCCTTCTGTCACGACGGCGTTCTTGAGCGCGCCCAGCAGCAGGTTGGTCAGCAGGAAGTAGGCCATCACGTTGGTGGCGAAGGTCAGTTCGAGCCCATCGGGGGTGACGTGGCGCTCCTTGCGAAACACGCCCGCTGCGTTGACTAGCACGTCGAGCCTGTCATGACGGGATAGGAACTCAGCCGCCGCCACACGGATCGACGACTGGATCGAGAGGTCACAGGCCAGTGGCTCAAGCAACGCGGAAGGGACGAGCACGCGGATGTCCTTCATCGCCTCTTCCGCCCGGGCTGTGGAGCGCCCGACCACCACGACCAAGGAGCCTTCGCGCGCAAGGCCGGTTGCCACGGCTTTCCCCAAGCCGCTCGCCGCCCCTGTCACCAGCACCACGGTTCCATCCATGGAAGCCATCGTCTTCGCCCCCTAAGGCCGAGTATCTTGCCGAATCAGTTTCCGCGCAGCCGTCTGGCGCTTCCTGTTCTACCCCGACTGGGCAACAGCACACCACATGATTGTCGGATAGACCAGACTGCGGCACAGGAAGCTGCCGAAGCTAACAAGCGCCTGGTCATCACAGCCGAGCACAACCCGAGCTCTACGGCCGCCGGCTGAGGTACGCGGCGTGGACGCGACGGCTGCCCCTGAACCGTTCCGCGCCACGGACGGCCCTGACATGCTGGTGGGGTGACATCAATCTCGACGGAACGCCCCCGCACCGCGCTTAGCTGGAAGCTGCTGCCGGCGGCGCTGGTCTCGGCGTCCGGGGTGCTGCTGTTCGGTGCCGAAAATGACCTTGGCTACGGCGCGCTTGCCATTGCACTGGCCACGTCGGCTTTCATCGACCGCGAACTGATGAGGCACCTCGCGCTGATCGCGGCGGGAATGGTGATTATCAGCGTGGTTCCGCTGAACGCTGACTTGAGCATCCGGCACATGGTCCTCATGGGTGGCGCCCTCGCGTTGGCCGTGCTGGTGCCATGGCTGGTGTCGCGGTTCGGCTACGGCGAGAACATCATCAGATTTCCGGTCAACACCGGCCGCAGATGGCCGTTGACCGCGAGGCTGTACCTGGTCGTCGTCGTCGTGCTTGGATACTTCATTCTGCCGGTCTACCTGATCAGCACCGGGGTCTACCAGAACTGGCCGGATGCCTCCGAGCCCACCATCTTCTGGCGGCTCTTTCTCGGCGTGAACGCCGTTGGCATCTGGGACGAGCTGTTCTTCATCTGCACCACGTTCGCACTGCTGCGGCGGCACTTCCCGGACTGGCTGGCCAACATCCTGCAAGCCGTGGTCTTCTCGTCCTTTCTGTGGGAGATCGGCTACCAGGCCTGGGGCCCGCTTCTGACGTTCCCGTTCGCGCTGCTGCAGGGCTACACCTTCAAGCTGACGAAGTCCCTCACCTACGTCGTGACTGTGCACCTGGCCTTCGACTTCGTGCTGTTCCTCGCGCTGGTGCACGCCCACAACCACGACTGGCTGCCGATCTTCCTGTACTGAGCCCTTTTGTACTGAATCAGGGTTGGCCAGAAGGACATCCGCCTCGGTGAGCATCTCGTTCGACCGCTCCGCCAGCGAGCGCATGAGCTGGGCCTTGGACGGAAAGTGCGCATAAAAGGTGGCCCGGGTGGTGCCCAGCTTCTCGAATGCTTGCCACTCCACCAGATTAGTGCCGTCGCGCGCTGCCTAGTCGCCGGAGCCGAGCTTGCCGGCGAGGCGTTCGCGCATCAGGACGCTGGCGTCGTTGAGGCCCACAACGTCCACGGTCTTGCCGTGGTGCCGGTACTTCTCGGTGATGGCATCGAGCGAGGCGATGGTGGAGGCGTCCCACAGGTGGCTGGCGTGCATGTCGATGACCACCCGGTCCGGGTCCAGGGCGTAGTCGAACTGCATGTAGAGGTCGTTCGATGAGGCGAAGAAGAGTTCGCCGTCGACCTTGTAGGTGGCAACCGGGCCGCCGTCGGCCTCTGTCACGGTGCGGTCTACCGTGACGAAGTGCGCCACGCGGCGGGCGAACAGCACCATCGCCACAAGCACGCCGACGCCGACGCCGATGGCGAGGTTGTGGGTGGCCACGGTGACGACAACGGTGGCCAGCATCACCAGCGTTTCGCTCTTGGGCAGCGCTTTCAGCGTGGACGGCCGGATGCTGTGCCAGTCGAACGTGGCCACGGAGACGAAGATCATCACGGCCACGAGGGCGCCCATCGGGATGAGGGACACGATGTCGCCGAGGGCCACCACGAGGATGAGCAGGAAGACACCTGCAAGGAAAGTCGAGATTCTGGTGCGTGCGCCGGAGGCCTTGACGTTGATCATGGTCTGCCCGATCATCGCGCAGCCGCCCATGCCGCCGAAGAAGCCTGTCACGATGTTCGCCACGCCCTGGCCCCAGGCCTCGCGGGTCTTGTGCGAGCGGGTGTCCGTGATGTCGTCGACGAGTTTCGCGGTCATGAGGGATTCGAGGAGCCCGACGAAGGCCATGGCGAGTGCGAACGGGAAGATCACCTGGAGCGTCTCGAGCGTGAACGGGACGTTGGGCACGAACAGGGACGGCAGCGAGTCCGGCAGCGCGCCCTTGTCCCCCACCGTGGGGACGGCGACGGCGGCCAGCACCGTGACGAGCGTCAGGACCACGATCGCGACCAGCGGGGCCGGAACGGCTTTGGTCAGCCGCGGCAGGCCAAAGACAATGAGCAGGCCAACCGCCGTGAGGGGGTAGACCAGCCACGGGACGCCGATCAGCTCGGGGACCTGGGACATGAAAATCAGGATGGCCAGGGCGTTGACGAAGCCCACCATCACCGAACGCGGGATGAACCGCATCAGCCTCGCGACGCCTGCGAGGCCCAGGATGATCTGGAAAATGCCGGCGAGGATCACTGCGGCCACCAGATAGTCCAGGCCGTGGGATTTCACCAGCGGGGCGATCACCAGGGCGACGGCGCCGGTGGCCGCCGAAATCATGGCCGGGCGGCCGCCGACGACGGCGATCGTGACCGCCATGGTGAAGGAGGCGAAGAGCCCGATCCGGGGGTCGACGCCGGCGATGATCGAGAAGGCGATGGCCTCGGGGATGAGCGCCAGCGCGACGACGAGCCCGCCGAGGACCTCGGTCTTGAGCCGGCGCGGGGACCGCAGGGTGCCGCGGACCGACTGGAGCTGCTCCGGGGTCAGGGCAGGGACAGTTCCTGCGGTTTTGGTGGACATTGCGGCAACTTTACCGGCAGGGCGCGCAGGGGAGTTTCCCGCCAACCGGACACCGCAAAGAAATCTGACGTATTCGCGTGCGAGACGGTCACGAACTGGCTTCAGCGCGGCCGCAGTGGCACCATGCTTGGATGCTTGAGGCAACCAAATCCCCGAAGTCCGCGACCGAGACCAGCGCTGGCGCGGTCCCGGTCAATCCCGCCCTCGCCGCCGAGGCCAAGATCGCCCGCATTGCGGTGACCGTCTTCCCGCTGCTGGTCGTCATCGCAGGTGTCGCCGGGTACCTGCTGCCGGGGGCCTTCAAGCCGCTGGGCCCGAGCGTGCCGTACCTGCTGGGCATCATCATGTTCTGCATGGGCCTGACCCTGACGCCGCCCGACTTCGCCTCGGTGGCCAAGCGTCCCTGGGCCGTGGTCCTGGGCATCGTGGCGCACTATGTCATCATGCCCGGTGCCGGCTGGCTGATCGCCGTCGGCCTGAACCTCTCGCCGGAGCTGGCGGTGGGCCTGATCCTCGTCGGCTGCGCACCCTCGGGCACCGCATCCAACGTGATGGCGTTCCTGGCCAAGGGCGACGTCGCCCTCTCGGTCGCCGTCGCCTCCGTGTCCACCCTCATCGCCCCGATCGTGACGCCCCTGCTGGTGCTGTTCCTGGCCGGTTCCTACCTGCAGATCGACGCGGGCGGCATGGTCCTGGACATCGTCAAGACCGTGCTGCTGCCGGTGATCGCCGGCCTGCTGGCCCGGCTGTTCCTCAAGAAGCTCGTCGCCAAGGTGCTGCCGGCGCTGCCCTGGGCCTCCGCCGTCGTGATTTCGCTGATCGTGGCGATCGTGGTGGCCGGAAGCGCCAGCAAGATCGTCGCTGCCGGCGGGATCGTGTTCCTCGCCGTGGTGCTGCACAACGGCTTCGGACTGGGACTGGGATACCTGGCCGGCAAGCTCGGGCGCCTGGACGACAAGGCACGCCGGGCGCTGGCTTTCGAGGTCGGGATGCAGAACTCCGGCCTGGCCGCCACCCTGGCCACGGCGCACTTCAGCCCGCTGACCGCGCTGCCCTCGGCCGTGTTCTCGCTCTGGCACAACATCTCCGGCGCAATCGTCGCGGCCTGGCTGGCACGGCGTCCGCTGCAGGACGAGCAGGCGCCG
>DASWAW010000222.1:0-3396 GCA_036390955.1 Arthrobacter sp. | reverse complement strand
GTCCAGCAAGGTCCTGGGCCAGTACGACCCCTTCTCCGCCCTCGCCGAGAACTCCACCGCCCCCGCCGGCGGGCGCCTGCTCCTCGTGGCGCCGAACATCATCTCCGTCGAGCGCGAAATCAACGTCGAACCCGAGGATTTTCGGCTCTGGGTCTGTCTCCATGAACAGACGCACCGCGTGCAGTTCGCCGCCGCGCCCTGGCTGCGGCACCACATGCTGGAAGAGATCGACAACCTCAGCGGCCAGCTGCTCGGCAACGTCGACTCCCTGATGGAACGGGCCTCGGCCGCGGCGAAATCGCTCAGGGACCGTACCGTGTCCGGGAGCGCACCCAGCCGGGGCGCCATCATCGACCTGCTGCAGAACCCCGAGGAAAAGGCCGCGATCTCGCGCCTGACCGCCCTGATGAGCCTGCTCGAAGGGCACGCCAACGTGGTGATGGACGCCGTCGATGCCAGCATCGTGCCGTCCGTGAAGACCATCCGGCAGCGCTTCAACTCCCGGGGCACCGACCGGGGCATGATCGAAAAGTTTATCCGCAGCCTGCTCGGACTGGACGCGAAGATGCGCCAGTACAGCGACGGCTCCAAGTTCGTCCGCGAGGTTGTGGACGTCGCCGGCATGGCGGGTTTCAACAAGGTCTGGGAGTCCGCGGACCACCTGCCGAGCGAGACCGAGATCCACGATTCAAAGCTGTGGCTCGAACGGATGGGGCACTAGTTTCCGTGACCGCCCGTCCCGTCTCCAGCGGACGACGCCGGCCCGGCCGGCTGGCCCCCGTCGTCGGCGCCGCCCGGAAAATGCTGCAGGACGCACTGGCCGCTGCCGGCTACCCGGAACGGGTGCTGGTCGCCTGCAGCGGAGGCCCTGACTCGCTGGCGCTCGCGGCCGTCGCCGCCTACTTCGCCCGCCGCGGGCACGTGGACGGGCACCCCGTCTCCGTGGGCGCCGTCGTCGTGGACCACCAGCTGCAGCCCGGTTCAGCCGACGTCGCCGCCGCCACTGCTGCGACATTGCGGGAACTGGGACTCTCGCCCGTGCAGATCAGGACTGTCGAGGTCGCCTCCACCGGCATGGGGCCGGAGGCGGCTGCCCGGGATGCCCGCCACACCGCGCTGGAGTCCGCGGCGGACGACGCCGGCGCCGGGGCGATCCTGCTCGGCCACACCCTGGATGACCAGGCCGAGCAGGTGCTGCTGGGACTCGCGCGGGGCTCCGGAACCCGGTCCCTGGCGGGCATGCGCCCCGCCCGGGGCCGGCTGCTGCGGCCCTTCCTGGGGTTGCGGCGCGCGGACACCCTTGCCATCTGCGAGGTCGAGGGCCTCGAGCCCTGGCACGACCCGAGCAACGCCGACCCCTCCTTCGCCCGGTCCCGCACCCGCGTGGAGGTGCTGCCGCTGCTGGAGGCGAAACTTGGTCCCGGGGTGGCCGAATCGCTGGCGCGGACCGCCGCCATCCTGCAGCTCGACGCCGACTACCTCGAGGACGTGGCGAATGACACCTTCGTCCGGCTGCGGGAGCTGTCCGGCGGTTCGATCAGCCTCCCGGAGGATGCGCTGCGCGAGCTGGCTCCGGCCGTGCGGTTCCGGGTCATCGCGAAGGCCGCGGCCGCCGTCGGAGGCCAGCAGCCCAGTTACCAGCGCCTGCTGGCCGCCGAGGCGCTGCTCCGCCGGCAGGGGTCGGCGGGTCCCGTGGAGCTCCCCGGCGGGGTCAGCGTCTACCGGCTCTCGCTGGCGCAGCTCCTCGCCGAAGCGCAGTCCGGCCCCGGCGGTGTTCCCCGTGAAGCGGCCCGCTGTGGGAAGCTTGTATTCCGGCCTCAAAAACCGCCCCAAATATAGTCGCCCCCGCATCTACACAGGAGTTATTGGTGGATTCAAACGACGTCCAGTCAGATCTCAAGCACGTTCTGTACTCCAAGGAGCAGATCCAGTCCCGGATCACCGAACTCGCGGCCCAGATCGACAAGGACTATGAAGGCCGTGATCTGCTGATCGTCGGTGTGCTCAAGGGCGCGGTGATGGTCATGGCCGACCTGGCCCGTGCCCTGCACAGCCACGTCTCGATGGACTGGATGGCGGTCTCGTCCTACGGTTCCGGCACCCAGTCCTCCGGCGTGGTCCGCATCCTCAAGGACCTCGACACGGACCTCATGGGCAAGGATGTGCTGATTGTCGAGGACATCATCGACTCCGGCCTGACCCTGTCCTGGCTCAAGACCAACCTGGAATCACGCGGCACGGCATCGGTGGAGATCTGCACCGCGTTCCGCAAGCCCACGGCCGCCAAGGTCCAGATCGACGTCAAGTACGTCGGCTATGACATCCCCAACGAGTTCGTCGTTGGCTATGGCCTGGACTACGCCGAGAAGTACCGCAACCTGGACTTCGTCGGCACCCTGGCACCGCACGTCTACGAGTAGCGGACGGCCGCCGGGGCCGGGAGGACAGAACCGGCCCAGGCCCGGCGCGGGGCCGGTCCTGCCCGGCCCCGCTACGCCCTCAGGGAACTTTTGCTCCACACCGTGCGTGAGTTACTGCGACGGTGTATAGCTAGAAGCTGATGCAGCACCACACGCGCGCTGATCGGTCGCCGTGCAGCACTACCAGGAGGGACGGGGCGTGCCCCGAACAGATGAAAGCTAAGAGTTTCTTCAAGGGCCCGGGCATCTGGATTGTCGTTGTTATCGGCATGCTCCTGCTGGCCTTTGCCACCCTGTCCCCGGGCGGTTCGGCCCGGATCGACACCGACAAGGGTCTCGCGCTGCTAACCGACGGCGGCAAGGTCGAACAGGCAAAAATCTTTGACGCGGAGAACCGCGTGGATCTGGTCCTGAAAGAAAACCTGCAGGTTGACGGCCAGGACAAGGGCAAGAACATCCAGTTCTACTACGTCAACGCCCGCGCCGCCGACGTCGTCAAGGCCGTCACGGACGCCAAGCCCCCGAGCGGATACACCGACCAGCCGGTCGAGAGCAACTGGCTCTCCGGGCTGTTCTCCCTCCTGATCCCGGTCCTGCTCCTCGGTGTCCTCTTCTGGTTCCTGCTCTCCCGCATGCAGGGCGGCGGCTCCAAGGTCATGCAGTTCGGCAAGTCCAAAGCCAAGCTGGTTAACAAGGACATGCCCCAGGTCACGTTCAGCGACGTCGCCGGAGCGGACGAGGCCGTCGAAGAACTCGAAGAAATCAAGGAATTCCTCCAGGAGCCGGCGAAATTCCAGGCCGTCGGAGCCAAGATCCCCAAGGGCGTGCTGCTCTACGGCCCTCCCGGCACCGGCAAGACCCTGCTGGCCCGCGCCGTCGCCGGCGAAGCAGGCGTCCCGTTCTTCTCCATCTCCGGTTCCGACTTCGTGGAAATGTTCGTCGGCGTGGGCGCCTCCCGTGTCCGCGACCTGTTCGA
>DASWAW010000221.1:0-7380 GCA_036390955.1 Arthrobacter sp. | reverse complement strand
CCAGACGGTCCATGACGCGCTGGCAGCCATGTCAGGACCCCGAGGATTTGCCGTGGACGGCTCCGCCGGTGCCCGGCTGGACGGGGGTGATACCGGAGTAGCTCTTGGGCTGGCGGCCGGTGGTGTTCTTCGAACTGCCGCTCCCGGTGGACGACGATCCGGTGGACGACGATCCGGTGGAGCCGGAGGTGGTGGTGCCGGCCGCAGCCTTGGTGCTCGGGGTGGCTGCGTACACGGCGGCCGAGGCGATCCCGGCGGCGGCAACGCAGCCCAGGGCGACGGTGGCGGTAATGCCGGTGGCCAGCCTTTTGCCCATGCTTCGAGTGTCCATGGCCTGCTCCTAGTGGTCCGGGCAATCCGTGGTGAGAATCCCGCTACCTCAATACTCCTCGCGGATTCTTTGTGTTTTCTTAGACGACGCTGTCCCAATGCTTAGGTTTTTCCGGGATCCGCTGACGGCCGGCGAAGCGCTCAGGCGAGGGGCAGCGTGACCACAATCGCGGCCCCACCGCCGGGCGGATTGGGCTCCACGCCCACGGTTCCGTCGTGCAGCGAGACGATCTCGGCGACGAGTGCCAGCCCGAGCCCGTAATGGCGTGGTGTCCCCGCGGCGGGGGCCTCGGGGCGGTCCGAGGCGAATCGCTCAAAGGCACGAGTCTCGGCGCCGGCCGCGAAGCCGGCTCCGTCGTCTTCGACCCGGATGACGGCGTCCCGGCCGCGGGTGCTGATCTGGACGTGGACTGCGGTTCTGGCATGGTCCAGTGCGTTGGAAATGAGCGCGGTGAAGACCCTGCCCATTGACACTGCCGACCCGCGGACGACGACGGGCCCCGCGGGAATATCTGTTTCCAGCCGGAGCGACTGCGACTCTGCCTGTCCTCCGGCCAGGGCGGCGGCGCCGGCCCCGACGGCGCAAAGATTCACCGGCGTGTAGTCCGCCGCGCCCCGGGGGTCGGCCGCCATCAGCAGATCATCCAGGATCCCGGTGAGGAGCTTCGAGTCATCGACGATGCCTTGGACACCTTCCGCGATCTCCTGCGGGGCGGGGGCCCCGTCGGGACGCGTCAGCCGCCGGCGCAGGAGCTGGGCCCTGGTGCTCAGAAGCGTCAGCGGAGTTCGCAGCTCGTGGCTGGCGTCGGCGATGAACCGGCGCTGGAGTGCCATGCTCTCAACGAGGGGGCGCATGGCTCGTTTGGCCATCCACACGGAGGCGGCCGCAGCCAGCACGGCCGCGGCCGCCCCGGCAATCACCAGTGCGAGGATCAGCCGGTCCGCTTCCTCCTGCCGTTCACGCTGGTCGACGGCGGCCTGGACAACCCTGCCGTCGTGGAACGCAGTGAAGACGACGTAGTTCCGGCCCGCGACCTGGACTTTCCCGCGTTCGCTCAGCCGTGATTCCCGCACCCGGTCGATGGCAGCGAGGTCAGGCAGTCCCGCCGGCATGTTGCGGGAAACGGTCAGCTGGCCGTTGCTGGAGATGGCGACGAAGACGTCCAACGGCGCGTCCCGGGTCGAGTCGATCAGGGTCGCACCCATCAGCTTGCGGTTGTCTGCTTCATCGGCGCCGGCGGCCACCACGGAGTACATAAGTCCGCCCATGAGCGCGAGCAGCACCACCATCAGCGCAGCGAACTGGACAGCAAGCCGCGCCACCGCACCCCTCGTGTCCGTGCGGGCACGGCGCCTCAACGGAGCTCCCCCAGCCGGTAGCCGACCCCGCGGACAGTCAGCACCGAGGTCCGGCCCAGTTTCTTCCGCAGGTAGTGCACGTAGGTGTCCACAACGCCGTCGTCATCGGCATCCGGAAATACCGCGTTGATCAGTCCTTCCCGGGTGAATATCTGGCGGGGACTGCGGGCCAGCTGGGCCAGCAGCTCACTTTCCCGTTCGGAGAGGACAATGACCGTTCCGTCGGCCGAAGTGACCGTGCGTCCGCCGATGTCCAGCATGCCGCCCGGCACGCGGACCGCGCCGGCCTGCGCAGTGTGGCGGCGCAGCAGGGACCGCAGCCGGGCCAGGAGCTCGTCGACGTCGAAGGGTTTGCCCAGGTAGTCCTCGGCGCCCCGGTCAAGTCCTTCGACCCGGTCCGCCGGATTGCTCAGGGCAGAAAGTATCAGCGCGGGGGCTGCCACGCCCCGGTGCCGGAGCCGCTCCAGAACGTCCAGCCCTTCGATGGCCGGGAGCCCCCGGTCCATCAGCAGCACGTCGAATTGCTGGTTGAGGCCCTCATGCAGGGCGCGTTGCCCGTCCTGGGCGAGCACGACGGTGTAACCCTCGCCCTCAAGCAGCTCGGTGAGCATTGCGGCCAGGCTTGAATCGTCTTCCACCAGCAGCACCCTCGGCCCGACCGTCATGCTGTGAAGTATAGGACCGGCACCTCCGACGGAGCCGGGCGGGTGGATCCGGGCGCCGACTGCCCGGCCTGGCGGGGCCGGGCCAGGCGGGCGGCGGGCACCCGGGCAAAATGCCTGGGCAAAATGACGGCGGACACTGGACGACGATTGAGGCGGCGACACTCGACGATTGTCGAGCAGAACTGCGGGCGAACATCCGCCGCCTGCGCCGCCGGGAGTCTCGGGCAGGCGGCCCCCGCCGTCGTCGGAAAATCCGCCCTGACGCCGGGGAACGCCCCTTTTCCACCGCCCGGAACGGACCCGGCTAGCGGACCGCAACGCCGCCACGCGCCGGTAGACCGCTGCGCAGGGAGCACCCGCTGCACCCGCGGAGGGCGCGGAATCCTGCCCCTAGTCTTAATCAACCAGCCCAAACTGTTACCTCCGTCACATCTGCGACGGAGCCACCGCGGCCGGCGTCGCGGCACAACAGCCGAGCCTCATGCCGCCTGTGACAAGGAAAGAAGCCTGATGACTGAACGCACAATTTTGGCGCCCAAAAGCGCCGAGTCGGAATCTGCCACAGGGGGCCAGCGCAACGAACCGCACCTCGCCCGCGCCCTCAGCAACCGCCACATCCAGCTGCTGGCCATCGGCGGCGCGATCGGCACCGGACTGTTTATGGGCTCCGGCAAGACCATCTCCCTGGCCGGCCCGTCCGTCATTTTTGTCTACATGATCATCGGCTTCATGCTGTTCTTCGTCATGCGGGCCATGGGCGAGATTCTGCTCTCGAACCTGAACTACAAGTCCTTCAGCGACTTCGCCGGCGACCTCCTGGGCCCCTGGGCGGGCTTTTTCACGGGCTGGTCCTACTGGTTCTTCTGGGTGGTCACCGGTGTGGCCGACATTGTCGCGATCGCCGGGTACGTGGACAAGCTTGCGCCCGGCACTCCGCTGTGGATCCCGGCCCTGATCACGCCAGTGGTGCTGATTGTGCTGAACCTTCCCAGCGTCAAGGCGTTCGGCGAGGCCGAATTCTGGTTCGCCATCATCAAGGTGGTGGCCATCCTGGCCCTCATCGTCACCGGCATCGTCATGATCGCCACCCATTTCACCTCCCCCAGCGGCGCGGTGGCCAGCCTGTCGAACCTGTGGAACGACGGCGGCATGTTCCCGCACGGCATGTTCGGCTTCGTCCTCGGCTTCCAGATCGCCATCTTCGCCTTCGCCGGCATCGAACTCGTCGGCACGGCGGCAGCTGAAACGAAGAACCCCGAGAAAAACCTCCCCCGTGCCATCAACTCCATCCCCATCCGGGTCCTCCTGTTCTACGTAGGCGCCCTGGTGGTCATCATGGCCGTCAACCCCTGGCAGAGCATCGACCCGGCCAGCAGCCCGTTCATCGGCATGTTCACCCTGGCCGGGCTGGGCATCGCCGCGGTGGTCATCAACCTGGTGGTGCTGACCTCCGCCGCGTCCAGCGCCAACTCCGGTATCTACTCCACCTCCCGCATGGTCTACGGCCTCGCCCAGGACGGCAACGCCCCCAAGGCCTTCGGGAAGCTGAGCCCGCGCAAGGTCCCGCAGAACGCCCTGCTGTTCTCCTGCATCTTCCTGCTCGCCGGGCTGGTCCTGCTCTACTCCGGCGACTCCGTCATCGGCGCCTTCACCATCGTCACGTCGGTGGCCTCCGTGCTGACCATGTTCGTCTGGTCGATGATCCTCATCAGCTACATCGTGTTCCGCCGCCGCAGGCCCGCCCTGCACGCCGCGTCGAAGTTCAAAATGCCCGGCTCAGGCTTCATGCCCTACGTCGTGCTCGCCTTCTTCGGCTTCATGCTGGTGGCCCTTGGCCAGGCCGACGACACCCGGCTGGCCCTGCTGGTCACCCCGGTCTGGTTCCTCCTCCTCGGCGCGGCCTGGCACTTCAACCGCCAGACCCCGCTGCAGCAGGCCCGGATCGCCGAATGGAAAGCCGTCCGCGACGCCGAGACGGTCCCGGTAGCGGGCTAACCGGACTATCCCGGAAAGTTGATGACGCGGGGGCTGATTTAGGGCATTAGCCCGCTCGGCGCCGACGGGGGAACCGCTCCCGCTGGTGCACGTCGAGTTCGGTAGGGAAGCAACGGACGTCATGACCCGCGACGTCGCCGGTCACGTGCGGAGTCGCCGGAAGGCTACGGCGACTCCGCACGTTACCGGCGATCTCGCGTTACCGGCGGGCCGCGGCCGCCAAACCGGCCGCCAAACCGGGGGGCCTACCGGCGCCCGGCGACCCGCGGGGCGACGGCGACCGCGGCGACGCCAATCAGCGCTGTCAAGGCGAAGACCCCGCCGAAGGCCGCCGCCGGCGTCGGGAACGCGGCAAAGATGATGCCCGTGGTGGCGAGGGACAGCGCCCCGCCGAGGGAGTCGGAAATGGACATCGCCGAACTGTTGAAGCCCTCGTCCTCCTTGCTGGACAGGGCCAGGGTCATCACGCTAAGCCGCGCATACATCAGCCCCATGCCCGCGCCGGCGAACACCCACGCGGTGATCACGACGGCGGCCGGCCAGCCGAGGACCGTGGTCACCAGCACCAGGACGACGGCGGCGAGCACGAGGGCCGCACCGACCCGGACCGCCCGGCGGTGGTCCAGGCGCGGCCCGAGCCGGCCCTGGACCGCGGAACCTGCCGCCCAGGCGACGGCGCCGCCGGTCAGGGTCAGGCCGGCGAAGGTGGGCGAGAAGGCGTAGCGCTCCACCAGCAGGTAGGGCAGGTAGACCTCGGCGCCGAAGAACGCGGCAGAGGCCAGGCCGCGGGTGAGGATGACGCTGGGGAGCCCGCGGCGGGCGGTCAGCGTTCCCCGCGGGACCAGCGGGCGGACGGCAATGAGGGCCACGACGACGGCCGCCACAGCCACGAGTCCGCCGGCCACCGGAAGCCTGGTGGAGAGGTTCAGGCCGAGCACGGCGAGCGCCGCGAGGGCAGCCCAGGCCAGCCGTCCGGAGCCCGAGGACTTCCGCGGCGCGGGAGTGGACATGTCCCCCGGTGCGGCGCCGGCCCGGGTTCCGCCGTCGGGCGTGCCGTGCAGCCCGCGCAGCGCCGGCACGATCATTAGCAGGGCCGGCACCACCAGCCCCACCACGCCAAGGAACACCCAGTGCCAGCTGACCAGCTGCGCCACGAGTCCGGCGGCGAAGGGACCCACCAGCGAGGGAATCACCCAGGCGGCGGAGAAAGCGGCGAAGATCTTCGGATGCAGCACGGGCGGATAGACCCGGGCTATCACCACATATAGCGCCACCGTCATGGCGCCGCCGCCGAGGCCCTGGACCAGCCGTCCGGTCACGAGGGCGGGCATCGTCGCCGCAGTTCCGGCGATCAGCAGGCCCAGCACGAACATGGCGACGGACGCGTACAGGGGTCCCACCGGGCCGCGCCGGTCCGACCAGTTGCCGGCGGCCACCATGCCGATGACGCCGGTGGCGAGCGGGCCGGCGAACGCCAGGGCGTAGAGCGCGGCCCCGTCCAGCTCACGGCTGACCAGGGGCATGATCGTCGTCACCGCCAGCGATTCGAAGGCGGCCAGGAACACCAGGGCACAGGCGCCCAGCGTCACCAGCAGGTAGTCGCGGTGGAAGATGCCGGCTGATTCCAGCGTCGGAGCGGGGACGGAACGGGGCAAGGCGTGGCCTGATCAATAGTCATGGACGAAACCTCAACCCGGGTTCAGGTCAAGGCTGGCTGCCGCGCGGAGCTTCCTGGCGGAGCCTGGTTGTTGGCTAAAGGGGAAGCATGCCACAGCTTGCGGGCCGGGCGCACCATCGCCAGGGCATCGGCTCTATACTCGCGTGAAGACCGCGGTGAGAAGGACGCATTGACGTGAGTGAACGAATCGGAATCATTGGCGGCGGGATCGTTGGCATCGCGCTGGCACGCGCCCTCGTGCAGCGCGGACTCGGTGAGGTCACCGTCTTCGAGAAGGAGAACCGGCTGGCCACCCACCAAACCGGCCACAACTCCGGCGTCGTGCATGCCGGCCTCTACTACGCCGCGGGATCGCTGAAAGCACAGCTGTGCGTCGCGGGACGGGCAGCCCTGCGGGACTACTGCCTGCAGAAGAGCCTCCCCTACCGGGAAGTCGGCAAACTCGTGGTCGCGGTCGACGAGTCCGAGCTGCCGGCCCTGGCCGAGATCGAAAGGCGGTCCCGGGCCAACGGCGTGCCGGGCCTCGCCCGGATCAACGGCGCCGCCCGGCTGCACGACATCGAACCGCACGTCGCCGGTGTGGCCGCGGTCCACTCCCCGCATACCGCCGTCGTCGACTTCGCGGCGATTACCGAGGCGATGGCCCAGGACATCCGGGAAGCCGGCGGCGCCATTCTGCCCGGACAGGAGGTGGTATCGATGGCCGTCGAGGGCGCCAGCGTTCGGGTCGGCACTCCCGGGTCGGAGCACGTCTTCGACCGGGTGATTGCCTGCGCCGGCTTACAGTCCGACGTCGTTGCCCGCCTGGTGGGTGCCGACCCCTCGCCGAAAATCCTCCCCTTCCGGGGCGAATACTGGTCGCTGGACCCGGCGCGGAACGCCCTGGTGCGGGGGATGATCTACCCGGTGCCCGACCCGCGCTTCCCCTTCCTCGGCGTGCACTTCACCCGCGGGGTGTACGACGACGTGCACGTGGGCCCCAACGCCGTCCCGGCCCTCGCACGGGAGGGCTACGGGTGGCTCGCGGTCTCGGCGAAGGACACCTGGGAATCGCTGCGGTGGCCCGGGGCGGGTCCGCTGGCGAAGAAACACTGGCGGATGGGGGCCGACGAGATCAGCGCCTCGCTGGTCAAATCGCTCTACTACCGCAAGGCCCGGCGCTTCATCCCCGAGCTCACCATCTCGGACCTCACGGCGAAGACCGCGGCCGGTGTCCGGGCCCAGGCGTGGGGCCGCGACGGGGCGCTGCTGGACGACTTCGCCGTGGACCAGGTCGGGCCGGTGACGCTGCTGCGCAATGCGCCGTCGCCGGCGGCCACGTCGTGCCTGGCCATTGCGGACTACCTGACCGAC
>DASWAW010000220.1:0-2096 GCA_036390955.1 Arthrobacter sp. | reverse complement strand
GGTGCTTTAGCTTTCGCCCGCGGAATCCGAACGGCCGATGATGGTCTGCGGAATCCAGAATGCCAGCGCGAACAGGCCGAGGCAGGCGGCCATCGGCCAGGGGTTGCCCAGCGACAGGAAGCTCAGCGAGTACAGGGATCCGGCGAAGAGGGCCATCATCAGGACGAACAGGATGATGCTGGAACCGAGGCTGTTCTCGTTCTGAGGGGTCTGCTGGTTCTGCTCGGACTTCGCGGTGTTGCTGGACATTCGTTCCTCCTCGGCCCCGTGGGGCTCAAAACTGTGGCAGCTTCGGCTGTTATCGGATAGCAGTCAGTACGCGGAGGAACCCTGTTCACCCTTGACGATCGCGATGCCGGAGCTGGCGCCAATACGTGTTGCACCTGCAGCAATCATAGCCTGTGCATCAGCGAGCGAACGCACGCCGCCCGAGGCCTTGACACCGAGGTCAGGGCCCACCGTGCGGCGCATCAGCGCGACGTCCGCGGCGGTGGCCCCGCCGCCGTTGAAGCCGGTGGAGGTCTTCACGAAATCGGCACCCGCCGCCACTGCCGCCTCGCAGGCCAGCACCTTCTGGGCATCGTCCAGCAACGCCGTTTCGATGATCACCTTCAGGATGGCGCCACCTTCGTGGACGGCATCCGCGACGGCTGTGATGTCATCGACCAGGGCGCCCTTGTCATTGGCCCGGGCCGCGGCAATGTTGATGACCATGTCGACGTCCTCGGCGCCGTCCAGCACGGCACCGCGGGCCTCAAAGGCCTTGACGTCGCTCGGGGTGGCGCCCAGCGGGAAGCCGACGACGGAGCATGTCAGCACCCCGGACCCCTTCAGCGCCTTTTTGACCGTCTTGACCCAGACCGGGTTGACGCACACGGACTTGAACCGGTATTCGGCAGCCTCGGCACAGACCTTAAGGATCTCCGCCTCGCTGGCTTCCGGCTTGAGCAGGGTGTGGTCGATGAAGGAGGCAATGTTCCCGGATTCCGGGGCGGCAGCGGTGGCACTTCCGGCAGTCGCGGCGTCGTTGCTCATGGTGGTCCCTTTCCTGGCGGGTCTGGGACTGTCTTGTCCCCGGGGGTTGTCCTGTCTTGTCCCCGGGGCTGTCCCTCCGGGGCCTTACGGGCCCTGCAGACACCGCATTCTTCGTGGCTTCTCAGGTGTCCATCTTGCCATAACAGGCCTCCCGCCGGAGGACGTCCGCGCCGGGCTCAGGCAGCCGCCGCCAGCGGCTCCGCCATGCCGGCCTGAAGCAGCTGCGAGGCGCAGACGGACGCGGCCGACGAGGCGGCCACCAGCAGTCCCAGGCGCACGCCGTCGAACACGGCGGCATCCCCGATCGCCCAGATTCCCGGCACGGACGTGCGGAAGTCACGGCCGATAACGATCCCGCCCTGGCGGGCTGTCTTCAGCCCGGCGCTGACCGCCAGGGCGTCCCGGGCAACCGGTTCCTCGGCCAGGACCACGAGGTCCCCGGCCATGGACGAACCGTCATCGAACACGATCCCGGCAGCCGCGAGGGCCGAACCTGCGAAGGTGGGAACGACGGCGGCCGGCCGCTGCGTCGTGCGGATGGGGCGGACGCCGCGGGCGCGCAGCACTGCCTCGGCCTGGCCCGCGGCCGTTCCGGTGCCGACCAGGATGCCCAGCGGCCGCCGGCCGAGGACCCGGGTGACATCCTTGACGGCCTCGCCCAGCCCGGCGGCGTCGTCGATCGTGGAGTACTTCAGGCAGCGGCCTTCCCCTGCCAGCGGTGCGCCGGCGGGGGAGGACCCGGTCGCGATGACCAGCTGGTCGTAGCTGAATTCCAGGCCGTCCGCCGTCGTGACGTAGCGGCTGTCCGGGTCGACGTAGCTTGCCGGCTGGCCGAAGCGGACCGAGACCTGCGGGAGGGCGGCAAGCTCCAGCAGCTCCTCGGGGGCGTCATCGCGGTTGCTCAGCACCGTGATCCCGCCGGCGAACGGGGTCCGGGTGAGCTGGCGGACGAGGGCCTGCGCGGCCGGGCCGGCACCGGCGATGACGATCCGGGGCCGGGTCTGGGAATCGGCGGAAACGGTGGGGGTGGCGGACATGGTGAGGCCCTTTCGCTGGTGGCC
>DASWAW010000219.1:0-4833 GCA_036390955.1 Arthrobacter sp. | reverse complement strand
CGGGATCTTTCGTCGTTGAGGGGTTCCGCGCGCTGAAGGAATTTCGCGGACTGCTCGCGGTCGCCCAGCAGGTACCGCGCGTAGGCGATCTGCAGCCGGGCCTGGGGGATCATCGCCTCGTCGGAAATTGCTTCAGCGGTCCTCAGCGCGGCCGGGGCATCGAGCTCGGCATTGGCCGTGCACGCCGCTTTGAGGAGCTCATCGGCCGGGACGACAGCTCCGCAATCCAAGGCCCATCGAACGCGGTTCAGGAAGGCGTCGGGGGGCACAAACGTTCCTGAAGGCAGTGACACAAAACTGGCACGCAATCCCGCGCTCCTGCCAGCCGGAACCCATCGGCGGATGATCTCGCCGATCAGCGGACTCGCGGGACGCACTGTCCGGTCGGCGCCGCGTGACACGCTGATAATTCCGGCCCTTTCCAAGGCGTCGACAGCTTTCGGGCCGCCAAATCCCAGTAGCTGTCCGAGCGACAGCGGTCCGGCCAGGGCTACGATGGCGGCAGCTGTCCTTTCCTCGGGCGACATCGACCGCAGTTCGTGGCCAATCAGGTCAGCGACCGGGATGTCGGACAATCCGGGTCGTGAGAGCAGGAACCAGATGCCGTTGCGCAGCCCCAGGGCGCCGGTCTTCCGGGCGTGTTCAATCAGGGAAAGCAGCATGAACGGGTTCCCGGCGGAGGCATCCGCGAACACCGCGCTGGCCCAGGGCGAGACCTCGGCACGGAGTACTTGCTCGCAAAGCTGGTGCACCTCGGCCCGGGTGAGGGGCTCCAGGTCAAATTTCGCCAGGATCCCGTCATCCCAGAGCGCCAGGAATTCCTCGGGAATCAGCAAACCCGGCCGGCAGGTGGCCAGGACGCTGGCCGCACCGGTGGCCACGGCCTGGGCAACAAGCTGCGTCGTCCCGCGGTCCAGGCACTGGGCGTCGTCGATCACGAAGAGCGGCTTGCTGGGCTGCGACTTGATGTTGTCCGTCACGGCCTTCACGACCGCGGAAAACGAGTCCAGATCGTGCGCGGGCAACTGGCCGAGATAGGGCGACAGCGCGCCGAAAGGCACAGCCGAAAGTGCCGGGGTTGCTGCCAGCCGAATCACCGCGGTGTGCGGCCGGAGTTCCCGCATGACAGCGCGGGAAACGGCGGTCTTTCCGGTACCCGGGTTGCCGACGATGAGGGCGCCGGACTTCCCCTCGTCACGCAGGCATCTGACAATGTCCTTGACGACGGCGGACCGGCCAACCAGCGTGGCGGACTCATTTAGGCTTTCCATCCGCTGCCCTCCCTGCTGCAGCGCGGCGGTTCCCGGACGGACCCGGAGGATTGCAGGCCGGGTCGGTTAGCCCAGGCGGGCGTGTTCCACGGGTCCGGAGATGACATCTTTGAGTTCCGACCTGCTTGCGACGTGGAGTTTGGCATACACCTGGTACAGGTGACCCTCAACCGTGCGGACGGAAACGTGCATCTCGTCGGCGATCTTGCGGTTGGAGGTTCCCGCCGCCGCCCTGACCGCCACCTCGGATTCCCTGGCTGTCAACGTCGAGGTCAGCAGCGAGAGCACGCCGTTCCTTGGGTTCCCGAAGCGGTCCTCAAGGGACTGCTGTGTGCGCTGGGCCATCCTGAGGGAGATGCGGTTCCCGGCATCGTTGGCGCAGCTGACAGCCTTTCTCGTGACGTCCCTGGCGAAGACTGCGTGTCCGGCCGCATCGGCGTCCTTGGATGTTGCCAGCAGTTCCTCGCTGTCAGCATCCTTGAGCCCTTCGGCCAGACGGGAGCACAGGCCGGCGAAGTGCCCCGTGACCTGTCCCGCAAGGTCACTGAGTTTCTGGCCGGCCTGGCGGTCCCCCAGCCGGGCCACCGCTGAGAGGAACTGGAGCCCGGTCGCCAGCGCGGAGGCTTCGGCGTCGATGTCGGCTTCCAGTTTCAGCGCGCGGAGGGCCTCGGTCTTCTGGCCGATTTCCGCCTTGGCGGAAAGCTCGAAGTACCGCGTAATCCGATTCACCAGCCACGATGCCCGGGGCATCGGTTCCTCGACTTCCAGCAGCAGCGCCCCCGCTTTGTCCTCATCGCCCTGGAGTGCGAATGCATAGGCGCAAGCTGCGGTTGCGAGTCCGGCAACCGCGTCAGGATCGTGCACGCTGAGCTGCCAGACCCCGGACTCAAGCCGCTGGAGGGCCCGGGTGAGATGGCCGCGATGGAGGTCAACGATCCCCTGTCCGATCTCGAACATGCCGCCCAGCCTGGCCTGCTCGTCCCAGGACTCAGAGGTGGCCGCTATGAAGTCTGCAGCCTCCCGGAACTTTGCCGACAACAGCAGGAGGAGCAGGAACCGGCCCCTGATATCGCGGATCGAGCCGTCGGACAGGTCCAGGGCGGCAGCGGCGAGAATGACTTGCCTGCCCAGCCCCACGGCGCCCAGGATGTCGCCGGTGACAGCCATCGCTTCGCACAGCATGCTCGCCGCCATGATCTGGGCTTCGCTGCCCAGATCGGTGGAATTCACATCCTGGAACATTTGCAGGACATCACCATACCGGCCTTCGAAAAGGGCGAGCTCGGCATAGGCCAGGCGCACCCGCTCAGCCACGGAACCCAGCTCCGACCCTGCATCCCCGGACATCGTGAGCCGCAGTTCGATCTCCTGCAGCCTCGCCAGGGCGCTCGTCGCCGCTGCAGGACTGCGCCTGTCCAGCTCCGCCCACAGCAGCTGCAGTGAGGCCCACTGGACCAATGCCAGGCCGTCACCGGCCCGCTGTTCGACGTCGCTCAGAATCCGGCGGGCTGCTTCGTCGTTGTGCAGGGAGATGAAGGCACGGGCGGATTCGATGGCCACTTCCGCCAGGTTTTCCCGTCCGGTGATTTCCCGGGTGAACCTCAGGGCGGACTGCGGATCGGATGACTTGTTCGCGAGGCGTGCTGCTGCCAGGGCAAGCCCGGGATCCACCTCTTCCCCGCAGTCCAGGGCCCACGCGACGGCGGTGGAGCCGGTGTATTGGTCCAGGTCGAGATCCTGGAGGACGGCGCCCAGCCGGCGCCGGAGTTCCGCGCTGCGGCCAGGCGGAACAACACTGGCGACGATGCCGGCCGTCACCGGGTTGGCGATGCTCACCATGGGCGGATGTTCATGGCTGACGCGGATCAGCGCCCGCTCCTGGAGGGTGTCGATGTCCTGCGCCTTGGAGACATGCATCAGGGTCTGCAGGGGCAACGCTCCGGCGAGCGACAAGAGTTCGAACACATCGCGCTGGCCAGGGCTGAGCCGGTTGAGCCGGGCCTTCAGCACATCCCGGATCTCACCGGCCAGTGCCACCGGGCGGTCCCCCAACACCCAGGAATTTTCGTGTCGGACAATCGTCCCCAGCTTGATCTGCTCCCGCGCCAAGGAGTGCAGGAAGAGCGCATTGCCGCCGCTGGCGTTCCAGAGGGCGCGTGCCGCAGCGTGGGAAAAGTGTCCGCCGTACTCGTGGCCGAGGCTGTCCACCGTCTCGCGGAAATCGAAGGGGCCAAGGTCCACCCGGCGCAGCAGGTCGTCCTTCCAGAGACCCATGATGTCGCTGCCCAGATTGGGCAGGTCAACACACGCGGCGAGAAGCAGGACGTGGCCGCCGGCGCAGAGCTGGGCAACCATCATGGTGGAAAGTTCATCCAGGTCATGGGCATTATCGACAAAGAGCACGACTGTGCGGCCCTGGGCCCGGGTATGGAGCAACTGGGTCAGACCCCGCAGCACCATCAGTGGGTGCTCAAGGTGGGAGGCGTCGAGTTCGTTCAGAAGGACGCTAAGGGCACCGTAAGGGAGCTTGGAGGAAATGGAGCTGCCCCGGACCTGAACCACCAGGTACTCTTCACCGAGCTGTTCGAGGGCCCGCTGGGCGATAAAGGACTTACCGGCTCCGTGTTCCCCCACAATCACTGCCCCACAGCCCGATCCAGATGTCAGGGCAGCGACGACGTCAACAACGGTTTTGTGCCGGGTGTAGTGCTTCCCTTGCCACGCCTTCCCCTGGCGTTGGGCGGCTGAAATCACTTCAGTTCTGCCGCTGCCCGAAGACAGGCCGGCTTCTTGCTGAAACATGAGAGAGACCTTCGCAATCAAAGTATTGACTACCGATAGCTCCAACATATTGACCGCAGGAAAATTGGGGATGCGTATGGGCTACTCGATTACGGGCCCAGGGGCGCGACCTGGGCTACGTGGTTGTACTCAGGATCTGCGGGCCGCAAATTGTTCAAAACCAAGTAGTCCGAACCATCCGCCGGCCCGGTGCCGCGATGGTCTTTCGACTGCGGTTGTCCGGGCGGTTGTCCGGGCGGTAAAAGACCGGGAGGAGTGCCGTGCGGGCGGATTCTGCGGCTCAGGGCCGGCACAGTCCTGGCACGGCCGCCCGGCCTGCGGGCGGCCGAGCCAAGACTGGGGCCACTGAAAGCTTAGGGAGCCGACGGCGGCTGGGGGGAGGAACCTCGGTCTCAGAAGGTTCCGACGCCGTCGGCTCCGTCAAAGGGGTTCACGCACTGGGCGGGAACCATTCGGGAGACCATTTCGGAATGTTATTAGGATCTATTGCACCAGAGCAGACCATCGTTCCCCACGCCGGCGATCCTGGCAGCTTCGCCGGAGGGCCTGAGCCGCATCTGCGTTGATGGCTCCACGTTCAAAGTCCTTTGTCGGGTGGTTCCTGGTGCTGACTACAATCTAGCGAACCGGACGCCAACGGCACACCGGTAGTGCATACTCGAATTCGTGGCAGGTTCCGAACGAACCGTGAACGTGGGTACTTGCCGCGGCGGCCGGCTTCAGACGCTTGCGCAGTCCGGCTACGCGGTCTCCATACCCG
>DASWAW010000218.1:0-1931 GCA_036390955.1 Arthrobacter sp. | reverse complement strand
CTCCGGGGAACCAACATCGTCATCACCGCTGATCTGGAACCGCTTCCCTGACTGTGCCCTCCGCGCTGAGCCCGCGTGTGCCCGAGCGCTGAACCCGTGCGCGGGAAACAGACGTGGTCCGGCCGCGGGTAGGCCTTTCTTTCGTCGCGGGCACGAATGTATCTTCAGTTACATGGGGGCGCCCCTGTCCGGTTGAGGAGAAAGCAGTGGACCAGGACCAAAGGCAGCACTGCCCTGGGCCGGGCGGGTCCGAACCGTTCGGTTAGGTGCGGGATTCCAATGAGCGGCTTTGTAGACAACATCCTGAACGTCAGCCCTCTGCTGGCCCTGGTCATCGTGGGTGTGTTGGTCTTCGCCGAGGATGCCCTCTTCGTCGGCTTCATAATTCCCGGTGAGACCGCCGCAGTCCTCGGCGGGGTCGTGGCCAGCCGTGGCAACGTGCCCGTCTGGGCGATGATGCTTCTCGTCGTACTCGCCGCGATCACCGGAGACACGGTCGGATACGCAATCGGCAAGCACCTCGGACCCAGATTCTTGAGTCTGAAGGTTATGAACAGGCGCCGGGCCAAACTTCAGAGAGCTCAGGACTTCCTGCGCCGCCGCGGCGGATTGGCCGTATTCCTCGGCCGGTTTGTCGCATTCTTCCGCGCCGTCATGCCCGCCCTCGCCGGGACCTCGCGCATGCACTATCCGACTTTTCTGGCCTTCAATGTCGCCGGGGGCCTGGTGTGGGGTGCAGGATGTGTTCTTCTCGGATTCCTTGCCGGCAATTCCTATAAAGCGGCAGTCGAGGCTGTGGGACAGGACATCACCGCCGTCGCCGTCGCCGCCGTCGTGATCGCCCTGATTACCTGGAAGATCCGCAAATCCCGCGACGAACGCGTGGGTGGCGGCGCACCTGATTCAGGTCCCGCGGCCGGCAGGGCTGAACCGTAAACATGAACCGGCCGCTGCAAAACCCCAACGCACCGTCATCGGTGCGCCATGGGAGACTTTCTGCCATGGAGCCAATGGATTGTCTGGTCATCTACGTCCCGACCGAAGCGGCGGAAGCAGTCCGGCGGGCCCTTGGCGACGCCGGGGCCGGCAGGCTGGGCAACTACTCGCACTGCTCGTTCAGCGTCGAAGGCACGGGGCGCTTCACTCCGCTGGAGGGTGCGCATCCGAGCATCGGCACGGTCAGTTCGCGCGCGGAGGTGCCGGAATCCCGGATCGAGGCGATCTACCCACGCTCCCGGCGCAACGCCGTCCTCGACGCCGCACTGTCCGTGCATCCGTACGAGACGCCGGCGTTCATGACGTTCCCGGTCGACGCCGGTCTGCCGGACAGAACCGGCTAGCTCCGGGGCCGATATGAGTTGCCCGCTGCCCCCAGGTCCCAGCTCCCAGGTCCGCAGGTCCACAGGTCCGAAAATGTCAGGGTCGGCACAGGAACTCCCGCACAGTATCGGTGTACTCCTCGGTCCGTGTGGCCATCACTCCGTGGCCTTCACCCGCGAAAAGACGGACCTCCGCCGCAGGGTAGAGGGCGCGGAGGGCCGCGCGCGCCTGCGGGGAGAACGCCTTGTCGTGCTCCGATTCGATCAGCAGCACCGGACCTGACGGCACCGCGGAGGTGCGCGCCGCCGGCCCGTCGACGGCCGGCAGCTGCCCGAAGTCCCGCATCTCCCGCAGGGCGGACAGCAGGTCATCCTTGCCCAGCCGGCCGAGGATGTCCGCAAGGAGCTTGTTCCAGAAGACCGCATCGCCCGGTGCGCCCGGGACAAACCAGCGGCGCCACGTCCAGCCGGTCAAAGCACGCACCGCGCGTTCCGGAAGGACAGCGAGGAAGCGGATGAGGAACGGCAGCAAAGGCAGCGGCGCCGCGGACGGGCTCCCGGTGTTCGCGAGCACAAGGCGCCGCACCCGCCCGGGATGCCGGCGGACGAAGG
>DASWAW010000217.1:0-4741 GCA_036390955.1 Arthrobacter sp. | reverse complement strand
TACCCGGTGGGCCACCTGTCCACGATGTTCTGGATCGGGATGGAACCCGGTGATGTGCACCTGAACGTGGCCTCGCCCGGCTGGGCCAAGCACGCCTGGTCCAATGTCTTCACGCCGTGGATCGCCGAAGCCTGCGTTTTTATCTACAACTACGAGCGCTTCGACGCCAAGGCACTCATGGCGCAGATGGACCGCGAGTCCGTGACGAGCTTCTGCGCCCCGCCCACGGTCTGGCGCATGCTGATCCAGGCCGACCTGACCCTGCTCAAGAACCCGCCCACCAAGGTGGTCTCCGCCGGCGAGCCGCTCAACGCCGAGGTGATCGACCAGGTCCAGCGCGCCTGGGGACAGACCATCCGTGACGGCTTCGGCCAGACGGAATCCACTGTGCAGATCGCCAACACTCCCGGCCAGCCGATCAAGATCGGCGCCATGGGCAAACCGCTGCCGGGGTACGACGTCGTCCTCGTGGACCCGGCCACCGGCGCGGAAGGCGACGACGGCGAGCTCTGCCTGCGCCTCGATCCCCGTCCCGTCGGGCTGATGAAGGCGTACTACGGCGACCCGGAGAAGACGGCGGAGGCGTTCCGGGACGGTTATTACCACA
Source organism: Arthrobacter sp. (assembly GCA_036390955.1). Classification (GTDB taxonomy): domain Bacteria; phylum Actinomycetota; class Actinomycetes; order Actinomycetales; family Micrococcaceae; genus Arthrobacter. Next base: position 4,134 of record DASWAW010000217.1, on the reverse strand, counting down.
CGGGCGACATGGCGAGCCGGGACGAGCGCGGCATCATCACCTATGTGGGCCGCGGTGACGACGTCTTCAAGTCCTCGGATTACCGGCTGTCCCCGTTCGAGCTGGAAAGCGTGCTGATCGAGCACCCGGCGGTGGCGGAGGCCGCCGTCGTCCCCTCCCCCGATCCGCTCAAGCTCTCCGTGCCCAAGGCGTTCGTGGTCCTGGCGGCAGGGCACGAGCCCGGCCCGGAACTCGCCGAGGACATCCTGCGCTACTGCCGCGACCACCTGGCACCGTTCAAGCGGATCCGCCGGCTGGAATTCGCCGAGCTGCCCAAGACCATTTCGGGCAAGATCCGGCGCGTGGAGCTGCGGCACAGCGAGGAACTGCGCCACGGCGGGGGGACGGTCCCGGCCGGGCTTGGCACGGAGTACTCCGAAGCCGACTTCCCCGGTCTGAAGAGCCCTTCCGAAAAGCTAGGCTGAACCTCATGAGATTCAGGACGAGTTGCTGGGGGTGCCGTGCCGACGCCGCTGCCGCGTGATCCGATCGCCGACGCCCGGCTGAACTGGGAACGGCATGGCTGGTCCGACGTCGCGGCACCGATGGCTGCCATCACCGCGATCATGCGGACGCAGCAGATCCTGCTCGCCCGGATCGAGGGGGTCCTGAAGCCGTTCGGGCTCACGTTTGCCCGCTACGAGCTGCTCGCCCTGTTGAGCTTCGCCCGCAGCGGCGCGCTGCCCATGAACAAGGCCAGCGCGCTGCTGCAGGTCCACCCCACCTCCGTGACGAACGCGGTCGACCGGCTACAGCAAGCGGGGCTGGTGCTCCGCTCGCCGCATCCCACGGACGGGCGCACCACCCTTATTGAACTCACCCCGGAGGGGCGTACGCTGGCAAAACGGGCGACGGCGGCACTGAACTCGGAGGTGTTCGCCCAGTCCGGCTTTGCGGAACAGGACGTCGACCAGCTGATCGGCATCCTGGGCACCTTCCGCCGCAACGCCGGCGACTTCAGCGAGTGACCCCGGGCTCCACCGCCTGACCAAGTTTGACGCCCGTCACAATGCGGTGACCGGGTTCCGCGGCACCAGGAGACGACTCATGCAGCCGAACGCCTATTCCCGCCCCGACGACCGGGAGCTGCTCCGCGCCTCCCTGCGCCTGCTCTCCGGACGGTTCCGGCCCGCTGTGCTCTTCGCCGGGCTGGCCAGCGGCGAGCTGCTGCAGCTCACGGACTTCCTTGGCACCGCCACGTCCAGCCTGCACCAGGTCGTCGTCGTCCCCGGCGCGGGCCTCGGCGGCCGGGTCCTCACCCAGCGGCGGCCGTTCCTGGTGGAGGACTACATCGCCTCCGAGGGAATCACCCATGAATACGACCTCGCCGTCAGGCGGGAGCGGCTGACCTCGATGGCGGCCGTCCCCGTGGTGGTCCGGGGCCAGTCGCGGGCCGTGCTGTACATCGCGAGCCGGGACAGCACGCCGCTGGGCGAAAATGCTGTGTTCGAGGGGATGGAGGCGGCCGCCGAGATCGCCGAGGAACTGCGGGTCCGGGACGAGGTGGACCGGCGAGTCTCGATTATCGACACGGCCCGGGCCGCACCAGCCCAGGCCCTGGACCGGAGCTGGCTGGAGCACGTCCGGGAAGCCCACGCCGAATTGCGTTCCCTGGCCGGCACGGTGTCCGACCCCCACCTGGCCCGGCAGCTGGACATCATCGGCAGCCACCTTGCACCGCCGCCTGCCGACGGCATCCATCCGACGGCCCGGCTGGCCCGCCGTGAACTCGATGTCCTGGCGCAGGTGGCGCTGGGTTGTTCCTACCAGGAAACCGCCGAGCGCCTGGGCCTGAAAGCCGTGACGGTCAAGAGCTACCTGCAAAATGCCATGGTCAAGCTGTCTGCCCACAATCGGCTCGAGGCCGTGTCCGCGGCCCGCCGGCTGGGGTTTATCCCGTAGGGCGGGGCTGCCGGTTTTCACCAGCAGCCCCGCCCCAACCCGCGGATCCCCCCAAAGCCCGGAATCCGCGGGCTGGATTGCCTTCGGCAGATCCCTAGGGACCGGCGACGGGCTCGATAAATGCTGCGTCGTCCACATGCTTCGAGGAGGTCTGCGGACCGCCGTCCTCCAGTGCCTGCTTTTCGCGGTTCGGCAGAGCCAGGGTGCAGAGCACGCTGAACACGCCGATCCCGGCGAGCAGGATCCCGATGGACCACGCACCGGACGTAACGGCGAGCTGCGCTGCCACGAGCGGGACAATGCCTCCGCCGACGACGCCGGCCAGGTTGTAGCCCATGCCGGCGCCGGTGTAGCGGTACCGGGTCTCAAAGAGCTCCGGCAGGAGTGCCCCGGCAGGGCCGTAGGCGATGGCGAAGATCACCAGGGTGACGGTGAGGCCGAACCCAAAGGCGAAGACGGTGTTCGCGCTGAGGATCGGAAACAGCATGAGCGACCACGGCACGGCGAGAATGCACGAGGTGGCGATGACCTTCTTGCGGCCGAAGCGGTCCGAGAGGACGCCGGAGGCCAGGGTGGCGGCGGCGACAAACAGGGAGGAGACCATGCCCGTGCTCAGCACTTCCACGCGGCTCAGTCCCATGCCTGTGGGGCTCGTGGCAAAGCTGGTGAGGTAGGCGGTGCCAACGTAGAAGAAGGCGAACAGGAGCGTCAGGGAGCCGCCGGCGAGGAGGATTTCGCGCGGCTGGCGCTTGACGGATTCGAGGATGGGCAGTTTGGTGCTGGTGTGGGTGACCTTGGCGGCGTTCTTGAATACCGGGGTCTCCTCTATGCTCAGCCGCACCCACAGGCCCACGAGGACGAGCACTGCGCTGAGGATGAACGGAACCCGCCAGCCGATCGTGATGAATGCCTCGGACTTGTCCCCCAGCGTCAGGTTGGTGAGGAGGAACGTGCCGCTGGCCAGGGCGAAGGCAACCGACGGGCCGAGTTGCGGGAAGGAGCCGAACAGCCCGCGCTTTCCTACGGGAGCATATTCGGCGACGAGGAGCGTGGCGCCGGCCCATTCGCCGCCGACGGCGAGGCCCTGCACGAAGCGGAGCACCACCAGCAGGATGGGGGCGGCCACGCCGATGGTGCTGGCGTCCGGAATCAGGCCGATCGTCACGGTGGCGATACCCATCATGAGCAGCGTGGTGATGAGGGTTTTCTTCCGGCCAATCCGGTCTCCGAAGTGGCCGAAGATGATCGCGCCGACGGGGCGGGCGAAGAAGGCGACGGCGAACGTGCCGAAGGAGGCAATGGTGCCGGCGGCGGCACCCAGGGCCGGGAAGAACACGACCGGGAAGACCAGGGCGGCAGCGGTGCCGTAGATGAAGAAGTCGTAGAACTCGATGGTGGTGCCGGCGGCGCTGGCGAAGGCAACCTTGCGCAGCGTCTTCTTGCTGGGCGGCGCTTGCAGCCCGGCGGGCGAAGTCGGTGAAACTGAAGTCATGGCAATCTCCTTTGATGTCCGCCTCGATGCGCGGCTTTGTGACTTAGCTCACCGTAACGAAAAGCATGGACATCCAACTACCTCCCAAAAGAGGTAGTTGCGAAGAACGCGGGACACGCCGGGCGGTCCCTTAGACTTCGGAACGAAAGCAACCCTGAACCTGAGGAGCGTCATGATCCCGGAGATCAATATCTGGGCGGTACTGCTGGCAACCCTGTCCAGCATGGTGGTCGGGTCGGTCTGGTACACGCCGAAGGTGTTCGGAAACTACTGGATGCGCGTTGCCAAGGTCACCCCGAGCGGCGACGCCAAGGACGCCGTGAAGCCGATCCTGATCACCCTGGTGGTCAGCTTCGTCAGTGCCTGGGTGCTGGCCGGGTCCGCCGCCATCTCGCAGCACTTCTACGGCGGGGATTTCCTGGTCAATACCCTGGTGACCGCACTGATCCTCTGGGCCGGGTTCACGGCGGCCCGGTTCATCACCCACGATGCTTTCGAGGGCCGCCCGGCCGGGCTGACGGCGCTGAACTGCGCGCACGAACTGGTGACCCTCATGGTGATGGCCCTGATCATCGGCTTGTTCGGGATCAGCGCGGCATGATGCCCTGACGGCCGGCGCGGCACCTGCGGTGTTTGCGTGACGCGGCGCTGCGCATAGGGCCTGGCGGCGCGCCAAAGCCCTGCCGCTACCGGAATTCGGC
>DASWAW010000216.1:0-2887 GCA_036390955.1 Arthrobacter sp. | reverse complement strand
AGGCCGTTGAAGAACTGGTTCACGATCGTGAAGTTGAAGACCACGCAAAGGTAGCCGACGATCGACAGCCAGGCCGCGCGGGTTCCGGTCCAGCCGCGGGTGGCGCGGGCGTGCAGGTAGCCGGCGTAGACCACCCAGATCACGAAGGTCCAGACTTCCTTGGTGTCCCAGCCCCAGAAACGGCCCCAGGCCTTCTCGGCCCAGATGGCACCGAACATCAGCGTGAAGGTCCAGCCGACGAACGCGATGGCATTGATCCGGTAGGAGAGGTTCTCGAGGCTCAGCGCGGAGGGCACCAGGCGCATGAAACCGAGCTTGTCGGCCCCGCCGGCTGCGATCGCCTTCTGCCGGTGGGACTGGACCAGCTGCAGCGCCGACATCGCGAAGGTCAGGGTGAACAGCGCGGAGGACAGGACGGCGATGGAGACGTGGATGATCAGCCAGTAGCTCTGCAGCGCGGGAACGAGGTGCCCCACCGGCGTCCAGTACGCCACGGAGGCAGCGACGAGCATGATGATCGCCAGGCCCACCACGAAGGTGCCCAGGAAGCGCAGGTCGCGACGGACCAGGACCACCAGGAAGACGGCCACGGCCACGAACGCGCCGGTGGTGAGGAACTCGTACATGTTGCCCCACGGCACCCGGCCGGAGCCGATGGCCCTGGTGATGACGCCGGCCGCGTGGATGGCGACACCGAGCACCGTCAGGGCGACTGCCACCCGGGCGGGGGCGCGGCGCTCGGCGGAGTAGCGCATGGCGCCGTCGGCGGTCTGGCCGATGCCGGCGGTGTTCCCGGCAGCGGCCTTCCCCACGGACGACGTCGGGCGCTCGGCCCGGCCCACAGGGCCGGCCACGTCCGTCTCGGCCCGGTCAACAGCCGAGGAGGAGGCCCCGACGCCGGCAGCCACCGGAACGCGGGCGGCCTCGGCAGCTGCCAGCTCGGCGGCCCGCAGGTCCACCGCACGGAGGGTCTTGCTGCTCTTGGCCAGGTCCCACGCGAAGGCGATGAAAGCCACCGTGTAGGTGCCTGCCGCGAGGAGCATGAACAACTCGCTGTACTGGCCCATGGTTTCGTTGATGGGGAACATTACTGATCCTTCTTTGACTCGGAAGAGCCTGCTGTTGACTGGATGAAGTCTGCTGCGGGGTGGTCCGGAGAGACCTGCTCAGCACCGTCACCGGGCAGCTTGGTATCCGCCCGGTCATTATCCACTCCCCCGCTGGGAGCCGACTGGGAGCCGTCGGCGTCGAGATCCCACGCGCCGGCGAGCAGCTTGCGGACCGCGGTTGCCTCGCCGGCAAGCCGGTGGTCTTCGCCGCGGGCCAGGAGCCCGTATTCGACCATGGTGCGGCCGTCCGCGTGTGAACCGGCACGGACCCAGACGCGGCGGCGGTTCACGTACAGCGAGGTGACCAGGCCGGCCACCGCCAGGAGCGCGAAGATCAGGGCGTACAGCTGGCCCGGATTGTGGTGGATGTCGACGCCGACATAGCGCTTCACGCCGTCGAAGCTGATGGTCCCCTTGCCGTCGGGCAGGGTCTGCGTGGTTCCCGGCGTCAGGACGATGCCCTTCGTCTCGAGGTTCCGGGCGTTGAGCGGGGTGAGCTTCTTGACGTCGAGTTCGAAGACGTTCTGCGGGGCCCCGTCGTTCAGTCCGAGATCGCCGTAATAGGAGTTCAGGGTCAGCTGCGGGTTGAACAGTTCCGGGTCGCCGCTGAACGACACGCCCTCGTCGGTGATGAACGCGGTGGGCAGGAAGAAGCCGGCGAAGGCGAGCTGCTCCGGCTTGGCATCCGGGACCTTGATGACCACGGAGGAGTAGTAGTTGTCGCCCTGGAGCTTGGCCACCACCGGTCCCTGCATGGCGATGTTGCCGGCGCCGTCGCGGACGGTGACCACGGGGGCGTAGCCGTTGCCCGTGAGGTACATGCTGGTGCCGCCGAGGCTGAGCGGGTCGTTGACCTTCAGGACCTCCTTCTTGGCGGGGGCATCCGGGGTTTCCTTCGTGGTCACATCGGCCTTGAAGTCAATCGGCTGGCCGACCTTGCCCTTGGACTCCCGGTCGAAGGTGATCTGGAACTTGTCCAGCTGTACCGAGTAGGGCTGCAGCTGGCTGCTCTGGAAGTTCGAGCCCGGGGTGAACTGGTCGTAGCCCACGAGGGTGTTCACGAAGGTGTCGCCCTCCACGAGGATCCGCTGCCCGCTGTAGCCGAACAGCCCGCCGACCGCGACCGAGACGAGCACGCCGATCAGCGAGGTGTGGAACACGAGGTTGCCGACCTCGCGCAGGAACCCTCGTTCGGCTCCCACCGAGGGCCGGGCGCCGTCGCGGTCGCGGACATCGACGCGGTAGCCGCGCTTTTTCAGCAGCGCCGCGGCGTCGGTGATGGCGCGCGACGCCGGGATCCCGGCGTCGGCGGGAATCACGAGCGTGCCGTATTCGGGCAGCCGGGAGAGCCGTGCGGGCGTCCGCGGCGGCTGGGACCGCATCGCCTTGTAGTGTGCGATGGCCCGCGGGACCACGCAGCCGATCAGGGAGACGAACAGCAGGATGTAGATGGCGGAGAACCACGCCGAGGAGTACACATCGTAAAGCTGGAGCGAGTCGAGGATCTTGCCGTAGTCCGGGTGGTCCTTGATGTACTGCGTGACGACCGCGGGGTTGGAGGGCCGCTGCGGGACGAGCGACCCGGGCACCGCGGCCACCGCCAGCATCAGCAGCAGGAACAGCGCGGTGCGCATGCTGGTCAGCTGGGTCCAGGCCCAGCGGAGCAGGCCCAGCGGTCCAAGGGTGGGCAGGACGGCTTCAGCCTTCGCGGCCGCGACAGGGCCGGCGCCGGCGTCGGGCTTTCCGGCGCGCTTGGCACCAGGCTTGGCGGCGCGCTC
>DASWAW010000215.1:0-11278 GCA_036390955.1 Arthrobacter sp. | reverse complement strand
CCGCGACCATTGGCAGCGTTGCGGACGTCAGTATCACCGAGGACGCCCGCACCTCGATCACCCGGACCAACGGCAAGGAAACCCTTGCCCTCTCCGTCACCAAGAAGCCGGAAGGCGACACCGTCGCGATCTCCCACGCGGTGAAGGACTCCATCCCCCAGCTCGAGGCCGAGCTGGGCTCCAACGCCCGGTTCACACCGATCTTCGACCAGGCACCGTTCATCGAGAAGTCCATCAAGGACCTCACCACCGAGGGCCTGCTGGGCCTTGGCTTCGCCGTAGGGGTGATCCTGGTGTTCCTGATGTCCGTCCGTGCCACCCTGGTCACAGCCGTTTCCATCCCGCTTTCCCTGCTGATCACGTTCATTGGGCTTTCCGCCACCGGCTACTCGCTGAACATCCTGACCCTCGGCGCACTCACCATCGCGATCGGCCGCGTCGTGGACGACTCGATCGTGGTGATCGAGAACATCAAACGCCACCTGAGCTACGGCGAGGCCAAGATCACAGCGATCCAGACGTCCATCCGCGAAGTCGCCGGCGCCATCACGGCCTCCACCCTCACCACTGTGGCCGTTTTCCTGCCCATCGCCTTTGTGGCCGGGCTGGCCGGCGAACTGTTCCGGCCGTTCGCGCTGACGGTCACCATCGCCCTGCTGTCCTCGCTGCTCGTCTCTTTGACCATCGTTCCGGTGCTGGCGTACTGGTTCCTGCGCAACCCCGCCGACAAGGCGGGCACAGCCCGGGAAGCCACAGCCCAGGACGCCTCTGCCCGGGAGATCGCCGCGAAAGCCCACGAGGCGGAGCAGCGCACCGTCCTGCAGCGCGGCTACCTCCCGATCCTGACCAAGACCCAGAAGCACCCGGTCGTGACACTGATCGCGGCCCTGCTGGTCCTCGGCGGCACCGCCGCCATGACTCCGCTGCTGGCCACCGACCTGCTGGGCAACTCCGGCGAGAACAGCATGACCGTCCGCCAGGCGCTCCCCGCCGGGACCAGCCTGTCCGAGGCCAGCGCCTCGGCCGTCAAGGTCGAGGAGGTGCTGCGGGAAATCGACGGCGTCAAGGACGTCCAGGCCACCACCGGCAACGCCCAGACGGGATTCTCCGCTCTGCTGTCGGCAGGCGCCTCCAACTCCAGCTTCACCGTCGTGACGGAGGAAAAAGCCAACCAGAGCAAACTCAAGGAAACCGTCCGCAGCGAACTGGCCAGGATTCCCGACTCGGGCAAGATCACCGTGGGCTCGCAGCAGGGCGGATTCGGCACATCATCGACGGTCGACATCACGCTCAAGGCCGCAACGACCGCCGATCTCCGGACCGCGAGCGACACCATGGTCCAGGCGATGGACGGCGTGCCCGGCGCCTCCGAGGTGGCTACCAACCTGGCCGCCAGCCAGCCCGTGGTGCAGGTCAAGGTGGACCGGGCCAAAGCCGCCGCCGCCGGCCTGAGCGAGGACCAGGTGGCAGGCGTGCTTGCCTCCACCATCAGCCCGATCCCGGCCGGAACCGTGCGCATCGACACCAACGACTACCCGGTCCGCATCGGCGAAGGGACCCGCTTCACCAGCATCGACGCCGTCCGGCAGACCCCGCTGCCGACGTCCGCCGGTCCCGTACCGCTGGTCAGCATCGCCTCCGTCGAGCAGGTCGACGTTCCGGTTTCGATCACCGCCAGCAACGGCCAGCGGACCGCACGGGTGTCCGTCACGCCGTCGGGCGCCAACCTCGGCGCGGTCAGCACCGAAGTGCAGGCCCGGCTCAAAACCGTCCAGCTGCCCCCAGGCGTTACGGCCGAAATCGGCGGCGCCACGACCCAGCAGGCCGAGTCCTTCGCCCAGCTCGGCCTCGCCCTGCTGGCCGCCATCGCGATTGTCTACGTCATCATGGTGGCCACCTTCAAGTCGCTTATCCAGCCGCTGATCCTGCTGGTTTCGGTGCCGTTCGCCGCCACCGGCGCCATCGGGCTGCTGCTCATCACCGGAGTGCCGCTGGGCCTGCCCTCGCTGATCGGCATGCTGATGCTGGTGGGCATCGTGGTGACCAACGCGATTGTGCTGATCGACCTCATCAACCAGTACCGCCAGCCGCGGAACGGCGAGCCCGGGATGAGCGTGGCCGACGCGATCACGCACGGCGCCCGCCAGCGGCTCCGTCCGATCCTGATGACGGCGCTGGCCACCGTGTTCGCGCTGACTCCGATGGCCCTGGGCCTGACCGGCGGCGGGGGCTTCATCTCGCAGCCGCTCGCGATTGTGGTGATCGGCGGCCTGATCTCCTCCACCGCCCTGACCCTGATCCTGGTACCGGTTCTGTACCGCCTCGTGGAAGGCCGGCGCGAGCGGAAAGCCCTGGCCAGGGCGGCGGCGCGCGGAACGGGTGCCGGCACGGACGCCGGAGCCTCCCCAGCCCGTGCCCGCGGCCGCCGGGCCGCCCCCGGGGCCGTCCCCGACGGCTTGACGGACGACTGGCCGGACGACGTCGCCGACGACGCGCGCCTCCCCACCGGCTCCCGCTAGGGCACGGGTTCGCGTTCGGCCCCGGGTCCGTGCACCTAGGACCCCGTCAGCGCCGAGCTGCGTTGCCGGGGGGTGGACCGTGTCTTCCGGTGCGTCCCCTGCGGGTGGCCCGGCGCCATCCGCGGCCTTTCGTCGCTGCGGTGACGCGGCCCGCCGGAAATTCCGGCCAGCCGCGGCTCCCGCGCTGCGGGGATGATCATCTCGCGCGCCGGGTTGCCGACGTAGCTTGTGCCCTCCGGGACCTCTTCGCCCTTCATCAGGAACCCATCGGCCTCGAGGGTGGACCCGTCGTGCATCGTCACGCCGTAGTGAACGAAGGCTTCGACGCCGACCGTGCAGCGGTTGCCCAGGACGATGCGGTCGGATTTGAACGTTCCATCTTCCAGGGAATGGCCTTGGAGAACAGTTCCCTCATTGAGCGAGCAGTCGTCACCGATAGTCACCAGTGTCTTCTCCGGGATGCCGCAGCCGGCGTCGTAGAGCCGCTTGCCAACCTTGGTGCCCAACATCCTCATGAAGATTGACTTGAACGGTGTGCCGCCGAACGGCGCCCCGGTCAACAGCTTCCACAGCCGTTCATGCTGCCAGAAGTAGTGGTCGTAAATGGAGCAATATTCAGGCTTCAGCCGGCGGAATCCCATGACCGAGCGCTCAACCAGGATAGTGAAAAACGTGCTGAACAGCCTGAATCCGAGCAGGGCGAGGGAAACCGCCAGCACCCCGATGTAGCCGTGCGCCGTGACGGCCACAGCGCCGCTGATGGTGGCGGTATACAGCAGGAACCAGCGCGTGGCCAGGAACAGGGCCATGCTCCCGATGTTGTACCTGTTCTTTGCCGGGAGGAGCCGGTCCTTCGCCTCCTCAAGCTTCAGGTCATCGAACCGTGCATCACGCTGCACAGTCCGCGGGATTTCGAACGGCGGTGATCCCAGCAGGCCGACGTCCGACCGGATGGGCCCGTCGATCGGCACCATCACCTTTGTGCCCAGCAGGCAGTTCTCCCCGACCCGGGCTCCGATCGGAAAGGTGAGGTCGTTACCGAGGAAGTTGCGGCCGGCGATGCTGACGCGTGAAAGCCGGAACGAGGTGCTGGTGAAGTCGACGTTCATCATGTTCAGTCCGTCCGAGGCCATGGTTCCCGACCCCACGCTGCTCAGAAATGGTGACTCGTGGGCCACCGCCGGACCGAAGTTTGAACCGGTCTGCACCACTTTGCCCAGGTCGTAGCCCAGGGCTTTCAGGTAGTGGACGATGTAGGAGCTGTCGCCGAAGAGGTTCAAATACAGGCTGGCGTTGGAAATCCCGGCCATCATCCGCTGCATTGAATAATGCACCCCGTAGAGCGGGTAGACCTTGTCCGGCTTGAGGAACTGGTTCAGCAAACGGGGAACGGTAAGGACGAAGATGAAGCCACCGATCAGCCCGGCGATGAAGACAACCAGGGTGGTTGCCATAACGTCGACAAAGAACGACAAGATTCCCAGCTGCAGGTGTCCGGTATCCAGGTAGGACGGTAGGAACGTCGCCAGCCCGAGGACGGCGACGGGGACGACCAGGACGAGACGGTTGAACAGCTGGAAGAGGGTGAAGATGACCCGCCGGCGTGTGCTGCAGTTCATCGCGGGAACCCGCCGGAATTCGGTGCTGGTTCGTTCCGCCGGGGAACCATGCCAGGTTTGACCGTCGGGTACGGCTTGCGATGTCTGCAGTGCCGAGGCATGGCCCAGCTCGGTGTCGTCTCCCATCGACGTGCCGATGTCAAAAGTGGTCTTCTCGGAGACGAGGACGTTCCTGCCCAGAGTCACCGGCCCCATCTCGATGATGCCGGGGATGGCCCGGTAGCAGAGGAAAAAGGAGTTCTTGTGGATGACGGTGTTGTCGCCGATGGTGAGCAGGTCGGTGCACACCGGCACCGTCCGGGAGAAGATCACGACACCTTTGCCGATCTTTGCCCCGAGGAGCCGCAGGTAGACCACGTAGAGCGGCGAACCCGCAAACAGCCTGAGCGGATTTGCCCGCGTCAGGGTTTTGACAGCCCAGAACCGGAGGTAGGCCATACTCCAGATGGGGATCTGACCCGGTTTCCACCGCCCTATCAGGACCCATTTGACAATGATCGGGGTCACGGAAAGGACCACAAAGGTGGCGGCGCCGAAACCGACGGACCGCAACCACGTCTCGAGGGGGGTGGTTCCCGCGGACGCCCATTCGAAGCCGAAAACCAGCATCCACGCGGTGTACATCGTGTAGCCCAGGAAAACCAGCAGTTGGATGGCGCCGCACAGCACGTATTGGAAGGTGCTGACGCGGGGCATCGGCACCGGGGGCGCCAGGTCGGCGGCAGGCGCGGCGGGTGTCAGTTCAGCTTCGAGGCGCATGGCCTGCAGGTGCTCGGCAAGCTGCCGCACGGTCGGGTGCTTGTAGACGTCCTGCATGGCCGCCGGCGGCAGATCGGTTTCCTTTCTGAGACGGGCGCAGAAGTGCGCCATCAGCAGGGAATCGGCGCCGAGGTCGTTGAAGAAGTGCGCATCCGTGGACACCTTCTCAATACCGAGCACGGCACCAAGCTGCTCCGCGAGGGACTCTTCGGCGGCAGTCGCCGGGGCGGTGTATGACCCGTCGCCGGCCAGGCTGAGTCTATTGCTGGGCCTGGGCAGGCGCTTCCGGTCCACCTTGCCGCTGGCCATCATGGGCATGGACCCAAGCTCTTCGAAGTAGGCCGGAACCATGTATCCGGGAAGCCTCGTGCGGAGCATTTCCCGGATCTCCCGGGCATCGACGCTCGCCGCGTCCTGGCGGATCGTGTAGTAGGCGGCCAGCTCCGCTGATCCGCTCTCCGCGGTGAAGGTCTCCACGACTCCCTGTGCGATCCCGGGCAGTTGCAGGAGCAGGGACTCGATTTCGGTCAGTTCGATGCGGTAGCCGCGTATCTTGACCTGTGTATCGATCCGCCCGAAATACTCGATTTCCCCGTCGGCGTTGATCCGGCCCAGGTCACCGGTCCGGTAAATCCGGCCGGAGGGATTGTTCCCGATACCCAGGAAATCCGGGATGAAAGCCTGCTCCGTGAGATCCGGACGGTTCACGTAGCCCCGCGCCAGCCCGACCCCTGCCAGACCGATTTCGCCCGATTCCCCGGCCGGCAAGGCCCGGGATTCGTGCGGGTCCAGGATGACGGCCGAGTAGGTGGGCAGGGGCACTCCCAGCGACACCGGCCTGTCGGGGTCAAGGAGCGCCCACGTGGCCGTGACGGTTGCTTCGGTGGGACCGTAGACGTTCAGGAAACGCCGGCCGGGGCGGTGCCAGCGGGTGACGAGGTCCCTGGGGCACGCCTCACCGGAGACCAGCAGGAACCGGAGACCGGGAAGGTCTTCGTCAAGGGTCGCCAGCAGCGTCGGAACACAGCAAAGGGCCGAGATGCGCCTGTCCTGCAGATACTCGGCGAGCTCGGCACCGAGCAGGCTGGGTCCGACCGGCTTGGGCACCAGGGTGGCCCCTGCCATCCAGGAGACCCAGATTTCCTCCACCGAAAAATCAAAGGCGATCGTCATTCCCTGGTAGACGCGGTCCGACGGCTCTATGCCGTAGATGGCTGACGCAACACGGACGAAATTGCAGATACTGGCGTGCTCAACGGCCACACCCTTCGGCCGGCCGGTCGAACCTGAAGTGTAGATAATGTAGGCCAGCTCATCGTCTTTGCCGCCGATCAGCGAGCCGTTCATGCGGGCGGGGTCTTCTGCGTCGACCTGCGCCTGGACGAGGTCAAGACAGACCGTCGCGGCGGCCACCTCCGGCAGAAGGTCCTTCAGATGTGACAGTGAGAGCACGAGCGCCACGTCCGCGTCTTCAACGATGTACTTCAGCCGGTCCGGGGGAAACCCAGCATCCAGGGGCACATAGGCCGCATGGATCTTCAGCACGGCGAGCATCGCCACATAGGCGCGCCACGGCTGGTCGAACAGCAACGCGATGCGGTCCCCCGGCCGGGCTCCACAGGCCAAAAGGTGCCGCGCAAGCTGATTCGCCCGGGCATCCAGCTCCAGATAGCTCAGGACGACGTCGCCGGAGTCCACCGCCACGTGGGCACCGGGCCCCTGGGCCTCCAACCGGTCACAGCGATCCTCAAACAGCTGGTCGAGCCTTTCGCCCTGTTGCCAGCGGGCAGCCTGGTCCGGAGCAGCCGACGTCAGGACCGTTCCCTCCACCGCCCCGCCATCGGACAACATCTTGCCGCGCAACTCAGCGGGGGCGGTGACGCCAGTGCGGATCTTCACCGATTTACTCATATTTGCCTCCTTCTGAAGAAGTGACGGGCCGCGGACAGATCGCTCATCTCCCGAAGGCTCAGACCGGACTGCGGTGTTGTGCAGGAGTTGAGGTGCTGCCGTCAGCCGCCCCGCGAGGCGGGGCTCGCCGCCAACCCAGTAAGGCGCTGGCCAGGGCCGTGGCCCCAGCGGACGTCTCCGTCCGGCTCCCTGCCGTGGGCCGATGGTGGGCGCGACGTTGCGGTCTCCTCGACTGCCGGTGCCATGCCGAACGCCAGCCGGACGGCGCACTCTGCATCCGAGAGCCGTTCGGCGCGGGTGATGGCCGCGACATAGGTCTCCGATATTTCGACCAGGTCGACGTCGATACCGGCTTCCGACAGGGTCCACAGGAAGGTGCAGACGACGTCAGGCGAGGACCGCATTCCCACTCCGGTGACCGACACCCTGCCGACCTCGCCGCGGTGCTGCAGCCCCTCGAACCCAATGGTCCCCTGGGCAGCACCCAGCACGGCCAGGGCGGGTGACGCCTCCGGTGCCGGGACGATCAGTGCGACGTCGGAACGCCGGGAACCCGAACTCGTCGCGCTCTGGACGATCGTCTGGACGTTCACCCCTGAACGCGAAAGCACCTGGAACAGACGCGCCATACTGTCCGGATGGTCGGGAACTCCGAGAACGATGACTTTCGCGGCCGAGTTGACTCCGCCCACCCCGGTCACGACGGGTTGCTCTCTGACGGGCTTGCGGAACGGGTGCCGGTCAAGGCCAGGCAGGATCAGCGTTCCCAGTTCGGGCACGAACGAGGACCGCACATGAATCGGAATGCCGAACCGACGGGCGTATTCCACACACCTCAGGTGGAGCACTTTGCACCCGGAAGCCGCGAACTCAAGCATGACTTCACTTGAAAGGACCCCGATCTTGCGCGCCCTCGGAACGATGCGCGGGTCCGCCGTGTACACCCCGTCCACATCCGTGTAGATCTCGCAGATGCCGGCACCAAGTGCCGCGGCCAGCGCAACCGCCGTAAGGTCCGAGCCACCCCGTCCGAGGGTGGTCACTTTCTTCCCCTTCTTCGTCCTTCCCTGAAACCCCGCCACAATCGGGACTTCTCCACGGGCCAGGGCGGTGCGGATCCGGTCGGGCCGGACGTCGGTGATCTGGGCCTTGCCGTGAACGCTGTCGGTGATGAGGCCCGCCATGCTTCCCGTGAAGGTGACGGGCGCGTGGCCAAGATCCGCCAACGCGATGGCCAGCAGGGCCGAGGACACGAGTTCGCCGGTGCTCAGCAGGGCATCGAGGTCGCTGGGGCGCGGCCGATGGGAAACTTCGGCGGCCAGGTCACACAGTTCATCCGTTGTGTCGCCCATCGCGGACACAACCGCCACGACCTGATAGCCGTTCTCCCGCGTCATGGCTATCCGCTGGGCCGCACGGAGGATGCCCGCGGGGTCCGCAAGGGATGAGCCCCCGAACTTCTGCACGATGACACTCCCCCGGGGAGTCGCCCGGTCTGCTTCGTCTAGCACGAGCCGCGCCCCATCAGTCCATCCCGCGACGGCCGAAGTCTCACCGGGAGCGACGATGACGTCCCACACCTGGCAGGGGAACGCCGCAACTCTGCGGCGCCTGCCGCGCTGAATCGATCCTGATTAGTCGCTGCTGCCTGTTGGGTGCCCATTTGCCGTTCCTAAAATCTGATCGGTCGTTTATAGCGTTGTATTTCCCTCTCTGCACCAATCCCTAGGCAATAGACTTCACCGCGACCTTCCCGCCGGTCACAGACTCGGCGGCTTCGGCAAGGATGTCGAGTCCCCTCAACAGGTCCCGGGGGTCTATCGTCAGCGCCGGCATCGTCTTGATGACTTCGCCGTCGGGCCCGGAGGTTTCCACCAGCAGGCCGCGGGCGAAGGACTCGGCTGCGATCCTCCCGGCCACCTGGTGATCGGGATAGTAGATGCCCGCAAGCAGACCCCGGCCCCGAACCCGTGCGCCTTCCGTACCCGCCGCGATCTGAGTGAGCCCCTCGTGCAACTGCGAAGCCAGCCCCGCGATTTTCGATTCGAATCTCCGGTCCTGCCAGAAGTGCTCAAGGGCAGCTGTGCCGGTCACGAACGCGGGGTTGTGCCCCCGGAACGTCCCGTTGTGCTCCCCCGGCTTCCAGATGTCCAGCTCCGGTTTGAAGAGGGTCAGGGACAGGGGCAGCCCGAAGCCGGAAATGGACTTGGAGAGGCACACGATATCGGGGGTTATGCCGGCGTCCTCAAAACTGAAGAATGTCCCCGTGCGCCCGCATCCTGCCTGGACATCGTCAACGATGAGCAGGATGCCGTGTTCGTGGCACAGTTCGGCAAGACCACGCAGCCAGGAAGCGCGCGCGGCTCTCAGGCCGCCCTCGCCCTGGACTGTTTCCACAATGACTGCGGCGGGTGAGTCGACGCCTGAGCCGCTGTCCTCCAGCGCACGGCGCATCCAGAGAAAGTCAGCCGTCTGGCCATCAAGGAATCCGTCATAGGGCATGCTGGAGGTATTCGTCAGCGGAACCCCCGCGCCCTCCCGCTTCATTGAATTGCCCGTCACCGACAACGATCCAAGCGTCATTCCATGGAATGCATTGGAAAAGCTGATGATGTGTGTCCTGCCGGTGACTTTTCGCGCCAGTTTCAAAGCCGCTTCCACCGAGTTTGTTCCAGTGGGCCCGGGAAACATGACTTTATAGTCATAGTTCCTGGGCTTTAGGATCAGCTCGTGGAATGTTTCCAGGAAGCGCCGTTTGGCAACTGTTTTCATGTCGAGGGAATGAACGATTGCCCCGGAGAGAAGATATTCGACGAGCGGTCGGAGCAGCTCCGGGTTGTTGTGTCCGTAGTTCAGAGCGCCGGCGCCGGAGAAGAAATCGAGATAGTCCCTGCCGTCCTCACTGTAGAGGGTGCTTCCGGACGCCCGATCAAAGACGGTGTCCCAGGTGCGGCAGTAAGTGCGGACTTCTGACTCTAGACTTTCAAAAATATCCATCAGTTGCTTTCCTTCGTTCTATTCCCCGGCCATGTTGCGGCTCAGACATCCGGAAAAACGGCCACGTCAAGCGAATTGCTGCGGCGCAATGTCGCAATCAGGAAGTGTGACCAGTGATAACTCCAAGCTAGGGAAAGCCGGTAGCTTCGGGACCCGTAGGGCGTACTCGAAATCTTGACGCAGATCCGGGCCGGTCTACTTAGCTGTACTCACACCGACAGGGTGTTCCATCAAGTAGTCGGCGGTCCGCAAATCACGGCGCCCCACGGGCTGTCCCCCGGACGCAGACCGGAGGGTTTTGCCCCGGCCGCCGGGGCGCGCTGGTCAGCCCCGCGGGGCCAGGGCGTACGTTGCGGCGGCGTAGGCCAGGGCTCCGGACATTTCCTTGAGCAGGTCCGCGTCGGTATTGCTGATCGTGTCGCAGGCCTGGTGATAGCAGGAATCGAGGGTTTTTCCGGCCACCCCGCCGAAGGATTGCACCTGGGCCTTGGTCTTCTTCTCCACGTCGCCGCTGAACAGTCCACCGCCGGGAATGCCAGCCTGCAGGAACGCGTCGTAGTCCGAGCCGCCGTCGAACGGTGTGGTTTCCGCTGGGAGCGAGTTCTCCTGGAAGAAACGGAAAAAGACGTCCTCGATCTGCTTCGAACCGGTCGGCCCGGCGTGACCGAAATCGGACCCGTCGCCGTCGTGGATGGACCGCACGCCGTTCGGGGAGGCCAGCATGTCCACGTTCAGGTTCGCCGCGGTCTGGGCCTTGCCGGCGCTGCCCAGCTCATCGACGTAGTGCTGGGAACCGTAGAGGCCGTCCTCTTCGCCGCCCCAGAACGCAAACCGGACCCTGTTCGCCGGGGTGATCCCGCTTTCCTTCATCCACCGGGCGGTTTCAATGATGGCCGCGACGCCGCTGCCGTTGTCATTGATTCCCGGGCCCTTGCGGACGGAGTCCAGGTGTCCGCCCACCACCACGGTGTTCTCGGCGCTGCCCCCGGTGTCGGCGAGGATGTTGAAGCTTTCCACCTGCTTCCGGTTCCTGCCCTCGCCGCGGAAGGTGAAGCTCTGCCGGATGGGGTTGTACCCGGCGGCGCGCAGCTGCTCCTCGACGTAGCGGGCGGATTCCTCGTATCCGGACGTCCCCGACGCACGGTTGCCGCCATTGTCATCAGCGATCCGCTGCAGCGCCTCCAGATGCCCCACCATGTCCCGGGCCTGGAAGTCCGCCAGCACCGCCCGCGCGTCCACTCCGCCTGCCGGCTCCAGCCGCGACGCCGTGCATCCCGCTAAAACGAGGCTGACCGCAAGCAGGATCGTTGCGGCCGCCGTGCTTCCGAGCTTCTTCACCATGTGGGCATCCTCCAGGCTACGAAGATAACGTCCAGACCGCTCCAGAGAAAGGGGCTGTCCTTGTTGCGGCGGCTTTGTTCGAACATTTGGGGTGGGCCCAGCGCGGACCTGCCGGTCCACGCTTCCCGCTCG
>DASWAW010000214.1:0-4029 GCA_036390955.1 Arthrobacter sp. | reverse complement strand
CATCCGGGACTGGGGCATCCCCTGGTACCTGGGTGTACTGCTGGGGCTGCTGCTGGGCGTCCTGATCGGCGCCTGGCAAGGGTTCTGGACGGCCTATGTCGGCATCCCGGCGTTCATTGTCACGCTGGCCGGCATGCTGATCTTCCGCGGCGCCAACCAGTACGTGGGCAAGTCCAACACCATCCCGGTCCCCGCCGACTTCCAGAAGATCGGCTCCGGCTACCTGCCCGAGATCGGGCCGAGCACCGGCTACAACAACCTCACCGTGCTGCTGGGCCTGCTCGGGGTGGCCTACGTGATCTTCAGCGAGATCCGCTCCCGGCGGAACGCCAAGGCCCTGGGCGCCGAGGTGCCCGAAGCCTGGGTCAGCATCACCAAGCTGGTGCTGATCTGCGGCGCCATCCTCTATGCAACCTACCTGTTCGCCACCGGCCGGCCGGGCACGTCCTTCCCGATTCCGGGCCTGATCCTGGCAGCCCTCGTGATCATCTACGGCTTCGTCTCCTCCAAGACCGTCATCGGCCGCCACATCTACGCGGTCGGCGGGAACCGGCACGCCGCCGAGCTCTCCGGCGTCCAGTCCAAGAAGGTCAACTTCCTGGTCATGATGAACATGTCCGTCCTGGCAGGCCTTGCCGGCATGATCTTCGTGGGCCGTTCCACCGCCTCGGGCCCGTTCGACGGCGTCGGCTGGGAACTGGACGCCATCGCTGCCGTGTTCATCGGCGGCGCCGCGGTGACCGGCGGCGTCGGCACCGTGATCGGCTCGATCGTCGGTGGCCTGGTGATGGCCGTGCTGAACAACGGCCTGCAGCTCCTCGGCGTCGGCGCCGACCTGACCCAGATCATCAAGGGCCTGGTGCTCCTGATCGCCGTCGCGTTCGACGTCTACAACAAGTCCCAGGGCAAGAAATCCATCATCGGTCTGATGTTCAAGAACTTCGGCCGCAGCAGCGAGTTGAAGGCCGACGAGACCACCTCCACCAAAGAGGTCATCCGCGAGGGCGCCTAGTTCGCCCCCCTGATCCGTTCTCCCTGATCCGTTCCAACACGATTCTCCGCACACCATCTAAAGAAAGTGAACCAAGCAATGCGAATGATTGGTAAAGCAGGAAAGGCAGCAGCAATCGCTGCTATTGCGGCACTGGCGCTGACAGCCTGCGGTCGCAGCGACACCGGCACCACCGGAAGCTCCACCACCGGCGGCGAAGCGTTCCCCAAAGACTCACTGATCGGCGTCGCGCTCCCCCAGAAGACCAGCGAAAACTGGGTCCTGGCGGAGACGCTGTTCAACGACGGCCTCAAGAACGCCGGTTTCAAGCCGGACGTGCAGTTCGCCAACGGCGGCGTTTCGGAACAGCAGAACCAGATCAGCGCCATGATCACCAAGGGCGCCAAGGTCATCATCGTCGGTGCCATCGACGGCGCACAGCTGGGCACCCAGCTCCAGCAGGCCAAGGAATCCGGCGCCACGATCATCGCGTATGACCGTCTGCTGCTGAACACCGCCAACGTGGACTACTACGTGGCCTATGACAACTTCAAGGTCGGTGAACTCCAGGGCCAGGCGCTGCTGGAGGGCATGAAGGCCAAGAAGCCGTCCGGCCCGTACAACATCGAGCTCTTCGCCGGTTCCCCCGATGACGCCAACGCGAAGGTCTTCTTCGACGGCGCCATGAGCGTCCTGAAGCCGAAGATCGACGACGGCACCCTCAAGGTGCTCTCCGGCCAGACGACGTTCGAGCAGGCCGTGACCCAGGGCTGGAAGGCAGAAAACGCCCAGCGCCGCATGGACACCCTGCTCGCCGGCACCTACAGCACTGCCACCCTCGACGGAGTGCTGTCCCCGAACGACACGCTGGCCCGCGCGATCATCACCTCGGTCAAGGCCGCCGGCAAGCCGATTCCGGTCGTTACCGGCCAGGACTCCGAAGTTGAGTCCGTAAAGTCCATCATGGCCGGGGAGCAGTACTCCACGATCAACAAGGACACCAGCAAGCTCGTGGAGCACTCGATCACCATGGTCAAGGACCTCCAGGCCGGCAAGAAGCCTGAGATCAACGATGACAAGTCCTACAACAACACGGTCAAGGTTGTTCCGGCGTACCTGCTGGAGCCGGTCATCGTGACCCAGGCCAACGTCCACACGGCTTACGTCAACGATCCGGTACTCGGACCGCTCACCAAGCAGTAGTTCCTGTCTGAACAGCACCTCAAAAAGCCCCGGTTCCGCCTCCTGGCGGGCCGGGGCTTTTTGCTGCCCTCATGGAACGGGGCGGGACTTCACAGCGGATCCATAGCTCCGGACAGCGGTCCGCACAGCAGCCCGTACCAGTGTGGTGTCAGCCGCCGGCCATTCCGGCCGGCCTGAGATCCCTAGGAGTCACGTGAGCGTCCTTGCCCGGAGTATAGGCAACGCCTTCAGAAACAAGGTCCGAACGGCGGCCGTGGTGGCCGTGCTGGCGGTTGCCATCGGCCTCGCGCTGGCCATGCTGGTGGCCAACCAGGCCGTCGCGGGGAAGGTCGCGGAACTGAACGCCTCGGTGGGCACTGTCCTGACCGTGAACCCGGCCGGCGGCCAGGGATTTGAGGGCGGCGGCGAGCCGCTGACCGCGGAACAGGCCGCGACGGCGGCCTCCGTGCCCAATGTGAGCACGGTCGTCGGCACCAAGGCCCTCCGGCTGCGCAACGCCGCTGCGGCCGCGGCCCAGACCGGCGCGGGCCCGGGAGGCCAGGGAGGCCCAGGCGGCCAGTCCGCCACCACCGTGACCACAAGCCTCACAGCCGCCGTCGACGCCGGCACGCTCGGCAACCGCAACCAGGCCGCCACCGGCAGCACAGGCACGTCCGGGACCACCGGCAGCAACACAGCCCCGGCGTTCTCGGTGCCCGTCACGGCCACCGGCATCGGCGGCGAAGTGGACACCACGGGCAAGGCGCTGGAGCTGACCGCGGGCACGGGGCTGGGCGACTACACGGCCGCCTCCACCGGCGCCCTGTTGGGCGCCACCTTGGCCGAGAAGAACGGCCTGGGCATTGGCTCCACGTTCACCATCAACGACCAGAGCTTCACCGTGGCGGGCCTCTTCGACGCCGGCACGGCCTTCGGCAACAACGCCCTCTACCTCACGCTCCCCACGGCCCAGACACTCGCGGCACTCCCCGGGGAACTGTCCACGATGATCGTCACCGTCAATTCCATGGAGAACGTCGACGCCGCCAAAACGGCGCTGCAGGCCGCGCTCGGCACCGACAAGGCCGATGTCAGCCAGGGCCAGCGCAACCTCGAAACCGCGGTCAGTTCGCTCGGCAGTGTCAAGAACATCTCCTTCATCGCCTTCGTGGCGGCCCTGGCCACCGCGGGCCTGATCATCCTGCTGATCATGGTCATGCTGGTCCGCGAGCGCCGCCGCGAAATCGGCGTGCTGAAGGCGATCGGGGCGCCCAACCGCACCATCGGCCTGCAGTTCGTGCTGGAGGCGCTGGTCCTCGTGGCACTGGGCAGTGTGGTGGGCGCCGCCGTCGCGTCCTTCGCCAGCGGCGGCATCGCCTCGGCGCTGATCAGCTCCAACACGGCCACCGCCACGACCGTGGCCGGCCAGCGCGGCGTCCCGGGGGCGGGCATGGCCGGTGGCCCCGGCGGGATTCCCGGCGGAAACCCGCTTGGCGGGGCCAGCCAGCTGCTGACGTCCGTGACCGCGAGCGCCTCTCCCGGCGTCATCGCTGCCGGGATCGCCGCCGTATTTGGTGTCGCCATCATCGGGGCGCTGGTTCCGGCCCTGCTCACCGCCCGCATCCGCCCCATCGAAGTCCTCCGAGGAGAGTAGCCATGATCGAAGTCAAGAACCTGGTCCGCACGTTCAAATCCGGCGACCGCACCATCAAGCCGGTCAATGATGTGAGCTTCGAGCTCGAACAGGGCACCCTGGCCTCGATCGTGGGCAAGAGCGGCAGCGGCAAGAGCACCCTCCTGTCCCTGCTCGGCGCCCTCGACAAGCCCACCAGCGGGGATGTGCTCGTCAACGGGGT
>DASWAW010000213.1:0-4916 GCA_036390955.1 Arthrobacter sp. | reverse complement strand
TTCCGGGACCGCGGCGGCTGCGTCGTGAACATTTCCTCCGTCACCGGCGATACCCCCTCCGAAGGGATCGGGCTCTACGGCATCAGCAAGTCCGCGGTATCGCACCTGACCCGCACCCTCGCCGTCGAACTCGGCCCCGAGATCCGCGTCAACGCCGTCGCCCCCGCCGTCGTCAAGACCCAGTTCGCGAAGGCGCTGTACGAGGGCAAGGAGGCAGAGGTCGCCGGGCAGTACCCGCTCAAGCGGCTCGGCGTCCCCGACGACGTCGCGGCCGCCGTCGCGTTCCTCGCCTCCCCGGACGCCGACTGGATCACCGGCCAGATACTGACGCTCGACGGCGGCCTGCTGGCCGCCGGCGGCTCCGCCTAGCCCCACCTCTTCCGCTTCAACGCCTCCGTGCGTCAGCCCCCCGCATCCCAGCGATTCAGCGCCCCGGCCCGAAAGGACCTCCCATGAACCAAAGCCCAGTGCCTCCCGCCGTTGAAGACCTCCGGCTCCGCACCCGCGACTTCATCCGCAGCGTCGTGATCCCCGCCGAGCCGCGGCCCGGCGAACGCCTGGACGACGGTCTCCGCCGCGAACTCGGCGAAGCCGCCAAAGCCGCGGGCGTGTTCGCCCCGCATGTCCCCGTCGCTTTCGGCGGCCAGGGCCTGCCGGTGGACCAGTGGTCCCCGATCTTCCAGGAGGCCGGCTATTCCCCGATCGGGCCGGCCGTCCTGAACTGCATGGCCCCCGATGAGGGCAACATGCACATGCTGAACATCATCGGCACCGAGGAGCAGAAAAAACGCTACCTGGCACCGCTTGCGGCCGGCGACACCTTCTCCTGCTTCGGCATGACCGAGCCCCACCCCGGCGCGGGCTCGGACCCCGCAGGGCTGCTGACCACCGCGACCCGCGACGGTGATTCGTGGACCATCTCCGGAGACAAACGCTTCACCAGCGGTGCCGAGCATGCCGGTTTCGCGATTGTCATGGCCCGGACGCCCGATGCCGGGACGGACGCGGACGGTGCGACGATGTTCCTGGTGGACATGGACGCCCGGGGCGTCCGGCTGGGCCACCCGATCCACACCATTGACCGGACCATCGCCGGCGGCCACCCGAACCTGCACTTCGACAACGTGGTGGTTGGACCCGAAGCGGTGCTCGGCGAAGTCGGCCTCGGCTTCAAATACGCCCAGGTCCGGCTGGGACCGGCCCGGCTCACGCACTGCATGCGCTGGCTCGGACTGGCCCGGCGCTCGCTGGACATCGCCCTGGACCGGACGGACCCCCGGGAAATATTCGGCTCACCCATCGCGCAGCTCGGCATCGCCCAGGAGATGATCGCCCAGTCCGTGATCGACATCGAAACCTCGGACGCGATCATCACCAAGACCGCGGCCCTGCTGGTCTCCGATCCCAAGGCCGGCTCCGCGATGTCCTCGATCGCCAAGGTGCACTGCTCCGAAGCCGTCTTCCGGGTCATCGACCGCGCCATCCAGCTCTGCGGCGGCGACGGCGTGTCCGACGGGCTGCCGCTGGCACAGTACGCCGCCGAAGTCCGTCCGTTCCGGATCTACGACGGCGCCAACGAGACGCACAAGTGGGCCATCTCGCGGCGCGCCTCATCGCAGCGGCGCCGGGCGGTCGCTGCGGGGGAGCCGTTCCTTGGCACGGCCCGGTTCCCCGAAGGGGCCTCATCGTGACACCCGCGGAGACCGCGGGAGCGGCTCAGCCCGAGGAGACCGCGGGCGCGGCGGAGCCAGAGGTCGTCGACAGCGCGGCGCAGGCCGCCTCGCTGAGCCGGCCGCCGCTGCTCATCCTGGACAACGTCCGCGACTTCCTGGACCAGAACGGCCTGGGGTCCGGTGACCTGGCGTGGGAACGGATCGGCGACGGCCAGTCCAACGTGACCTTCCGGCTCCGCCGGGACGGGGCCGACGTCGTGCTCCGCCGCGGACCCCGGCCGCCGCTGCCCAAGTCCACCCACGACATGGTGCGGGAAGCCCGGATCCAGCAGGCCCTGGCACCGCTGGGCATGCCCGTTCCGCGCATCCATGCCGTGTGCGAGGACGACTCCGTCCTGGGGGTTCCGTTCTATGTGATGGAACACCTCAACGGCACAGTCCTCACCGACACGGTTCCCCCGCACCTCGACCCCCTGGCAGCACGCCGGGCCACGAGCGAGGCCGTGGTGGACACCCTCGCGGACCTGCACTCCCTGGACGTGTCCAGCGGTGAGATCGCCCGCATCGGCCGCCCCCAGGGCTACCTCGAACGCCAGGTCGCCCGCTTCGCCTCGCTGTGGGACGTCAACACCACACGGGACATGCCCGCCGTCGGACGCCTGGCGTCCTGGCTGGAGGAAAACCGGCCGGAAAGCCAGCGCGATTCGGTGATCCACGGTGACTACCGCACCGGCAACCTGATGTTCGCCCCGGACGGGCCGCCGCGCGTGACCGCCGTGCTCGACTGGGAAATGGCCACGCTGGGGGACCCGCTGGCCGATCTTGGCTACCTGACCGCGACCTACGCCGATGCCGACGAGCCGTTCACCACGATGGAACTGACGCCGGTCACCCGGCTCCCCGGGTACCTCCGGCGGCAGGAACTGATCGACCGGTACCAGGAGCGGATGTCCCTCGACCTCACGCCCCTGCCCTGGTACCAGGCCCTGGCCCTGTGGAAAGCGGCGATCTTCAGCGAGGCGATCCACACCCGCTGGCTGCGCGGCGAACGTCCGGGCGACACCGGGTTCGGCGCCGCCATGGAACAGGGCGTGCCGCAACTGCTCGACGTCGCCGAACGGCTCGCGGGCCGCCTGAAGTAGGCCCGAACCGACGTCCGACCACCGGCCCGACGTCCGACCACCGGCCCGACGTCCGACCTCCGGCCCGTCGTCCGGCTCGACGTCCGCCTTCGCGGGTTGTTCCTTGCGCCCGTCCCCGCCTCAGCTGTGGCCGCACCCGGTGCCACGGTCTCCCCAGTCATGTCCCCAGAACCCGAATTCCTCATACAGCGCAGTAGGGAAGGAACCACCATGGATAACACCATTCGACTTGAGGCTGCCCCGCCCGCCAGACAGCAACAGACCCGTCCCGATCAACGCTCCAAACGGCGTTCCATGTTCGCGAGCACCATTGGCAACGTCCTCGAGTGGTACGAGTGGAGCGCCTACGCCGTCTTTGCGCCGTTCATTGCGGCCGCGATGTTCGATTCCAAGGACTCTGTCTCGGCCTTGCTCTCCACACTGGCGGTCTTCGCGGTGGGCTTCCTGATGCGCCCGCTGGGCGGCATCGTGTTCGGCCGGATCGCGGACAGGCGCGGGCGCAAATTCGTTTTGATAACCACCATGCTGATCATGGCCGGCGGCTCGCTCCTGATCGGGCTGATGCCGACGTACGGCCAGGTGGGAATCTGGGCCTCCGTGCTTCTGTTGCTGGCCCGCGTCGCCCAGGGCTTTGCCCACGGCGGCGAGTCCGCCACGGCCAACACTTACATCGCCGAGATCGCGCCCCCGGCCAAACGCGGGCAGTGGGGAAGCATCGTTTTCGTAGCCATTTTTGGCGGCTCGGTGCTGGCCTACGTCGTGGGCGGCGGCGTGACCAGCGTCCTGGGCGCGGCCGGCGTCGCCCAATGGGGATGGCGCATCCCCTTCCTGCTCGGGGCCGTGTTGGCCCTGGCTGCGCTCTACCTTCGCCGGGGCATGGAAGAGAGCGAAGTCTTCGAAGCCAAAGCCGCGGTCGCCGACGTCGCACCGATCCCGCGCACGACCATCATCCGCGCGGTCCTGCTGATGATCGCCATGACCTCGGGCATCACCGCCGCGCACTACACCTGGACCTCCTACGCCTCGACGTTCGCCATCACGCAGCGGGGGATGGATCCCCAGACAGCGTACTGGGCGTCCGTGATCGCACAGTCGATTGCCCTCATCACCCTGCCGTTCTGGGGACGGCTCTCGGACCGGATCGGGCGCCGGCCTCTGCTGATCGGCTTCTCCGTGGCAATGGTCGCCACCCAGTTTCCACTCATGGGTATGATCACGAGCGACGGCTGGACGCTCGCCGTCGCAGCCACCCTGGCCCTGTGCATCGTTGCCATCCCGGGGGCTCTGCTCGCCGCCGTGCTGTCAGAGAACTTCCCCACGAAGATCCGCACCCAGGGCATCGGCTTTGCCTATTCCTTGTCAGTCGCAATCTTTGGCGGAACGGCACCGTACCTCAATGCCCTCTTCAACAGCTGGAGCCTGGGCTGGCTCTCCAGCATCTACATCATCGTGCTGTGCCTCGCCACGGCGCTCGCGGTGTTCAAACTTCCTGAGACCAAGGGCCTCGACCTCAAGGACGCCTAGTGACGCCGCCGTGAGCCGGCCCGGGGCGGCGACTTGCGGGCGGGGGAGCGGGGCCGCGGATTGCCCGGACACACAGAAAGCTGGTGCAGCCGCTGCGTTTCCGCGAGGCGACTGCACCAGCAGGTAGTACGAATTTTCGGATTGCTATGAAACGGTACTCATTCGCGGCTCCCTTTGTCCCGGTTGTTGCTTACCGGGTTTTTGCGTCGTCAGCCAGGTGCCTCGACAGCAGCCAACCGGCGACTACCATTGCTACGCCTATGATCAAGAAACCCCACGCACTCATGACGTTCATCGACAGGAAGTTGGCCATCGACCCCACACCGACAATGAGCGCGTAGAGGCTCAGGACGATGTACAGCAGGCCAAAGCCCATGAGGAAGTTCCGGGCGCCCATGGGGTTGTTCCGGGACATGACCAGACCGATGGTGCCTACTAGGGCCTGAATGATGTTCAGCAGTATCGATACCTGGAACAGGCCCAGGAACAGGGCCGTGGAATTCGGTCCAACGATCGCCAATGAGTTGTACTGCGTGGTGATGCCGGGGATGAATCCGAGGATGCCCACGACTATAAG
>DASWAW010000212.1:0-6144 GCA_036390955.1 Arthrobacter sp. | reverse complement strand
GGAATCCGGCGATTTCGAGGGCCGCAATCTCGTGGGCCGCCGTGACGCCGGAGCCGCAGTAGACGGCGGTCTGCAGGTCGGGGCGAACGCCGAGTCCGAGGAAATGTTCGCGCAGCGTCTCGGCCGGCAGGAACCTGCCATCCGGGCCGAGGTTGCCGGTGGTGGGGGCGCTCACCGCTCCCGGAATGTGGCCGGCGCGCGGGTCCACCGGCTCGAATTCGCCCCGGTACCGTTCCCCCGCCCGGGCGTCCAGCAGCAGACCCTGCCCGCCCCAGGAGGCCGCCTGCCGGGCGTCGATCACGGGCATGGCACCGTCAGTGACCGCAACGTCCCCGGGCTCCGCCTGCCGATCCCCGCTTTCGAGGCCGAGGCCCGCTTCACGCCAGGCGGCCAGGCCGCCGTCGAGCAGGTACACCTCGGCAAGTCCGGCATTCCGCAGCATCCACCAGAGCCGGGCTGCTGCCAGATTCCCGCTGTCGTCGTAGGCCACCACGACGTCACCGCTGCGGATGCCCCAGGCCTGGACGGAAGCCTGGAACTGCTCGAACGGCGGGAGCGGGTGCCGGCCCCGGCTCGGGTCCGCGGGTCCGGCCAGTTCCGTCGCGAGGTCCACGAACACAGCTCCAGGAAGGTGTTCCGAGAGGTAGTGCTCCCGGCCGTGCGGGTCGCCGAGCGCCCAGCGCACATCCAGCAACACCGTCCGCCGGCCAGTCGTGTCAGCGTCGTCGAGCCGGCCCTTTAACGTGGCCACATCCATGAGGATCGTCATCCGCCCACTCTATCCATGGCAATCTGCCGCCGCGGGTAGGCTGGTGCGGTGATGAGAGCACGACAGCAGGACAGGGCCTGGGCCGACGAGGCCATCCGCAGAATCAACGCCGAGAACAACCGGTCCGCCGACACCCACCTTTACTCCGTCCCGCTTCCGGAGCGCTGGGGCGTCCAGCTCTACCTCAAGGATGAGTCAACGCACCGGACCGGCAGCCTCAAGCACCGCCTGGCCCGCTCGCTGTTCCTCTTCGGGCTGGTCAACGGCTGGATCCGCGAGGGCACCACCATTGTCGAAGCCTCAAGCGGCAGCACGGCAGTGTCGGAAGCCTACTTCGCCCAGCTGCTGGGGCTGCCGTTCATCGCCGTCATGGCCCGGACCACCAGCCGGGAGAAAATCGCCCTGATCGAGCAGTTCGGCGGCTCCTGCCTGCTCGTGGACCACGCCTCAGAGGTCTATGACGCCGCCGCGGAACTCGCGCAGCGCACCAACGGCCACTACATGGACCAGTTCACCTACGCCGAACGGGCCACAGACTGGCGCGGCAACAACAACATCGCCGAATCCATCTTCGGCCAGCTCGCCCTGGAAGAGCACCCGATCCCCCGCTGGATCGTGGTGGGCGCCGGCACCGGCGGCACCAGTGCCACCATCGGCCGCTACGTCCGGTACCACCGCCACACAACGGAACTCGCCGTCGTGGATCCGGAAAACTCCGCTTTCTACCCCGGCTGGCTCGAAAGCCGCAAGGCTGCCGACGGCACGGTGGCCGCCGCGGGCCAGCCCTCGCGGATCGAGGGAATTGGCCGGGCGCGGCTGGAACCCAGCTTCGTCCCGGCCGTCATCGACCACATGATCCCGGTACCGGACGCGGCTTCGGTGGCCGCGATGCGTCATCTGCACGATTACGCCGGCCTGCACGCCGGCCCTTCCACCGGCACCAACCTGTGGGGCGTCTGGCAGCTCATCGCGGAGATGATCGCCGAGGGGCGCCGCGGCAGCGTTGTGTCTCTGATGTGCGACGGCGCAGACCGCTACGCCGGGAATTACTACAACCCGGAATGGCTGCAGTCCCAAGGCCTGGACCCCGCACCGCATGAAGCCACCCTCCGGCAGTTCTTCGCCAGCGGGACCTGGCCGGCCTAGTCGACGGGCCTACTGCCCCTGCCCCTCCCCCTTGACCTATACCTCGACGCTGTCCCCGCTGGAGAGGTGCCGGTACTCGGTGCCGTACTTGGCGCCGAACCGGGTCACATGCCCCTCCACCAGCCGGCGCCCGTTCTCATTGAGCAGCCCGTCGTGGATCGGGAAGGCCGTGGGGGCACGGACACCGATCACAAAGTCGACGACCTCCCCCACCTTGTTCCAGGGTGCGTGGATCGGCACCAGCAGAGTCCGCACCTCCACACCGTCAGGCACTATGAACGAATCGCCGGGGTGGTAGACGTTGGAGTCCACGAAGTAGCCGATATTGGCCACCACCGGAATCTGCGGATGGATCAGCGCGTGCTGCCCCCCGAAACTCCGGACGGTGAACCCCGCAGTCTCGAAGTCCTCGCCGGGGACGACGGTATGGATCCGGGGCCCGGCGTCGGGCGCCTTTTCCCGCAGCTGCGCCGCGACCCCCGCCGGCGCGAAAAGCTGCAGGGAACCGTCGGACAGCAGGGCGGCTGTGACGGCATCGACGTCGATGTGGTCGGGATGCTCATGCGTGACCAGCACGGTGTCGGCGCCGGCGAGGGCCTGATCCGTCTCGGAGAAGTTTCCCGGGTCGAAGACCAGAACCTTCCCGTCCTTCTCGAGCCGGACACAGGCATGCGTGAACTTCGTCAGCTTCATCGGGCCAGCCTAGGGTTCCTCCCCCGGCGGTGTCCACGTGCCCGGCTGGTAATCTGGGTACCTTGCCACCCCCGACCGAGACCCCCAGCGAAGCGAGTTCCACGATGTCCCAGGGCGCCACCGCCAACGGCAGCCGGACGACGGTGCCTGCCCCTGCCGCGGCCAAGGAGCAGCGTGTCACGAAGCAGCGTCTCGCCGTCAGCGCCGTCCTGGACGAACTGACGGACTTTGTCAGCACGCAGGAGCTGCACCGCATCCTGCAGGACCGCGGCACTTCGGTATCCCTCGCCACCTCCTACCGGATCCTGCAGTCCCTTGCGGATGAGGGCCAGGTGGATGTGCTCCGGAATGCCGACGGCGAGGCAGTCTACCGGCGCTGCGCGGTCACCGGCCACCACCACCATCTGCTGTGCCGCAGCTGCGGCAAGGCCGTCGAGGTCGAGGCGCCCGCGGTCGAGGCGTGGGCCGCTCGGACCGCCACCGAGCACGGCTTCACTGCGGTGGAGCACACCGTCGAAATTTTCGGGCTCTGCCCGGACTGCACCGCCCGGATCACGGGCCACTAGCGGGCAGCCAACAGCCGGTCGCCGGTAGCCACGGCCAGCTGGCACCCCGGCCGGCTGTCTGCGGCAGCCCGGCCGGCTGTCGGCAGCAGCCACGGCCGGCTGTCGGCGGTAACCACGGCCGGCAGTCGCCACCTCCAACACAAAAGACACCGCGCACAGGTTGCCGGGAAGGCAACCCGCACGCGGTGTTGTTGGTTATTGCTGGTTACTTCTTGGACCCGGAGGCCGGAACGAGGGCCTCGTCCTCGGCGTCGTCGGCAGTGATCAGGATGTTGCCCTCCGAAATGGATTCGGACAGCACGTCGTGCTCAATTGCGGTGGCCAGCGGCTTGGGCTTGACGAAGCACATCAGCACGGCGGCAGCCAGCGCCAGCGGAACCATCCAGATGAAGATGGGGGTCAGCGCGTCATTGTAGGAGGAGATGATGGCCTCCTTGATCGGCGCAGGCAGCTGGCTGACCAGCGCGGGAGTCAGTGAGTTCGACCCTCCCGGCGCGCCGCCGCCCGTTGCTGCGGCCGGCAGGCGCTCGGCGAGCAGCTCGGCCAGCCGGCTTGCGAAGAGGCTTCCCACCACGGCGGAACCGAGGGTGGCCCCGATCTGCCGGAAGAAGTTGTTCGACGCCGTTGCGGTGCCGACTTCGCGCAGCGGGAAGGAGTTCTGCACGATGAGCACCATGATCTGCATGCTCAGGCCCAGCCCCAGGCCCATCACGGCCAGGTAGGCGCAAATTTCCCAGAGGGGTGCTTC
The DNA here is from genome assembly GCA_036390955.1 of Arthrobacter sp. GTDB lineage: Bacteria > Actinomycetota > Actinomycetes > Actinomycetales > Micrococcaceae > Arthrobacter. The sequence continues at coordinate 2,222 of DASWAW010000212.1, read as the reverse complement.
CGGCTTGAGCGTGGAGAGCAGCACGAGGGCGACGGCGACCAGCACGCCACCGGCGATCGGCATCCACTTGTAGCTGCCCGTCCGGCTGACCAGCTGGCCGGAGACCACCGAGGCAACCAGCAGGGCGCCCATCATCGGGATCATCAGCAGCCCGGATTCCGTGGCGTTGACGCTGAAGGCCATCTGCAGATACGTCGGCAGGTAGCCGATGGCGCCGAACATGGCCACGCCGATCAGCAGGCCGGCGACCGTTGCCAGATTGAAGTTGCGGTCCTTGAACAGGTGCAGCGGGATGATCGGTTCGGCCGTCCGGCGCTCCACGAGGACGAAGGCCACCGCGCTGAGAACCGTGCCGGCGATCAGTCCGAGGATGATCGGGTCGCTCCATTCGTACTTGCCGCCGCCCCAGGTCGCAAAGAGCACCAGGCACGTGGTCGCGATCGCGAGCAGCACCATGCCGCCAAGGTCCAGGCGCGGCCTCCCGTGGTGCTTGGGCAGCTTCAGGAAGAACACGGCTCCGGCCAGCGCGAGCAGGCCCAGCGGGATGTTGATCCAGAACACCCAGCGCCAGCCGGGCCCTTCGGTGAACCAGCCGCCCAGCAGCGGACCGGCCACGGAGGCGATGGCAAAGACGCCGCCCATCATGCCCATGTACTTGCCGCGTTCGCGGGGCGGGACGACGTCGGCGATGACGGCCTGCGAGAGGATCATCAGCCCGCCGCCGCCCAGGCCCTGGACAACGCGGGCGGTGATCAGCACACCCATGTCGTTTGCCAGGCCGCCGATGACGGACCCGATCATGAACAGGATGATGGCGGCCATCAGCAGGGCTTTGCGTCCCATCAGGTCGCCGAGCTTGCCGTAGATGGGCATGGTGATGGTGGAGGCGAGAATGAAGGCGGTGATGACCCAGAGCATGTCGCTGACTCCGTGGAGTTCGCCGACGATCGTGGGCAGTGCCGTGCTGAGCACGGTCTGGTTCAGTGCAGCCAGGAGCATCGAGAGCATCAAACCCACGAAGAGCAGCACCATGTGCTGCTTTCCTTCGGCCGGTCCCGCGGCGGGGAGAGCTTGCTTGGTCATGAAATTTTCCTTAGTAGGTGGTGAAGCAGTGCCAACGACGGCCCGAGGGTCTCCGCGGAGATCCCCTCGGCGGGGTCGAAATCAGCTGAAGTGAGGTGGAAACGGATCGGGACTCCGGCGATCATGACCAGCATGCGCGCGGCTTCCTCCGGGCCGAAGCCCTCGGCACCGGCGGCCCAGGACGGTTCCTGGGCCAGCAGGCCGGAAATCCCCTGACAGACAAGGCTCTCGGCCTTGACCATGTAGTCCATGTGGCGGCGGCCAAGATGGGGATACCTGGCAATCAGCTGGCGGCGCCGTGCACGGTCCGCGCCCCCGATCGCCGTCCAGGCAACGGCCATCAGGAGACGCGAGACCTGCCCCACCAGATCATCCGCCGTGACGGAGATCCGGGACAGCTGTGCCGGTTCCAGGACAGGTTCACGCAGCCCCAGAATGGCGTCTTCCTTCACCTGGAAATAGTTGAAGAACGTCCGCGGCGAGACGCCGGCGCTGGCGGCGATAGCCTCGACCGTGGTCTCGTCAACGCCGTGCTGCAGGGCAAGCGATGCGGCCGATTCATGAAGCGCCCCCCACGTCTCAGCCTTCTTGCGCTCGCGCAGGGGCAGCGAAGCAGCAGTAGTCATGGCTTGAATAATTGCACGACTGCAATGATTGCGCAAATGCATACTTGCAGTGATGCATGTTTGCTGCAGTGCGACGTCGGTGGCTCAGGCCGCCGGCACCGCGGCACCGCGCAGAACCCGGCCGTTCATGCCGCGCCTGGCCCGGACCCCGCCGATCATCCGGCAGACGACGTAGATCAGGAACGACAGCGTGGTCACATACGGGCTGATCGGGATCCGGCCGCCGAGGGCCAGCAGGATGCCGCCGACGGTGGCCGTCATGGCGAACACCACACTGAGAATCACCACCAGCCGGGGTGAAGACGTCACCCGCATGGCCGCCGCCGCGGGGGTGATCAGCAGCGCGAGCACCAGAAGGGCGCCAACAATCTGGATGGAGAGAGCCACGCTGACGCCGAGCAGCAGCATGAACCCGATGGCCAGTGCCCGCACGGGTACGCCGCGGGCCGACGCGACATCGGGGTCCACGCTGGCGAAGGTCAGCGGACGCCAGATCGCCACCAGGGCAATCAT
>DASWAW010000211.1:0-1529 GCA_036390955.1 Arthrobacter sp. | reverse complement strand
GTGCCGGAGGTGTAGAGGATGAAGAGCGGGTGCTCGGAGTCATGCCCGACGGCGGTGTGCTCGGCGGAGGCGGTCTCGACCGTGTCGGCCCACCAGTGGTCCCGGCCCTCGTGCCAGTCGATGTCCTGGCCGTTGCGCTTGACGACGACGACGTTCTGCACCGTGTGCCCGTCGTGGGCCAGGGCCTCATCGACGGCGGGCTTGAGGGCGCTGGGCTTGCCTCGGCGGTAGGTGCCGTCGGCGGTGACGACGAGCTTGGCCTCGGCGTCGTCGATCCGGGAGCGGAGCGCCTCGGCGGAGAAGCCGCCGAAGACCACGGAGTGGATGGCGCCGATCCGGGCGCAGGCCAGCAGGGTGATGACGGCCTCGGGAATCATCGGCAGGTACACCGCCACACGGTCACCCTTGGCGACGCCGAGGGACTCGAAGGCGTTGGCGGCCCTCTTGACCTCGTCGGTGAGCTGGGCGTACGTGTAGGTGCGGGTATCGCCTGGTTCGCCTTCGAAGTAGATCGCGACGCGGTCCCCGTGGCCGGCCTCGACGTGCCGGTCAAGCGCGTTGTAGGCCGCGTTGACCTCGCCCCCGACGAACCATTTCGCGAACGGCGGCGTGGACCAGTCCAGGGCCTGCGTGAAGTCCTTGCTCCAGCTCAGCATCTCGCGGGCCTGCTTCGCCCAGAAGGCGGGCCGGTCGGCGTCGGCCTCGGCGTACTCTGCGGCGGTGACCACCGCATTGGCGGCGAACTCGGGGGAAGGGGCGAACTTGCGGTTCTCCTGTGACAGGTTTTCGAAGGCATCGCGCTGGGGAGCCTGCGTCGTCGTGGAGCCGGGTGTCTGCTGGGACATGGTGAACCTCATCATTCATCGATCCGTGCTGCGCGGAGCGTCCATCCCGCCGCAGCGCCGGGCCGCTTGCGCGTCATCGGGCATCGGCTGGTCACGGACGTACCGCAAAGAGCTGTTCCGAAATACACACTAACGCCTGTGCCCCGTCGGACGTGTGCCGCGTCACACAGGGAACCGTGAGCGGTGTTTGTTAAGCGCCGAATGGTGATGGAACGGCATGCGGGGGGCTCTGGCACGGTCTGGTTCCATGCCCCTGTCCCCGGCTTGTCAGCTAGTGATCGGCCAGCCACTTGGCTAGGCTGAGATGAAGTTGTGACATCCGATGGAGGCGACGGGACCGCTCGCGGTCCCTGCTCGGCCTGCCGTTAGACGGTGCTGTCCAGGGCGCCGCCATGCTAAGGAGAACCGAATGAACGAGCAAACAAACGGGCAGCTGAAGCCGCCTGCCCAAAACCAGGGCAACGGTGCCGCGGACCAGCCTGCCGGGTTCGGGGAAGCACCCCGTTTCACGGTGGACAAGGCAAACAGCAAGAAGGCCGGCAGGAAGAACGAGGCGGTCCTCGGCCCGTTCACCATCCGGGACCTCACGGTGTTCGGCTCGACGCTGATTCTCTTTGTTGCCTCGCTGATCCCCATGTTTGCGGTCCGCTACAACCTGTGGAACCTGGGCAGCCTGTTCTTCCT
>DASWAW010000210.1:0-2500 GCA_036390955.1 Arthrobacter sp. | reverse complement strand
GCATCAGGAGCCGATGAAGGACGCGATAAGCTGCGATAAGCTTCGGGTAGACGCACATAGTCAGAGATCCGAAGATTTCCGAATGAGGAAACTCACATGGGAAACCCCATGTATCCTATAGTGAATAAATAGCTGTAGGAAGGTAAACCCAGGGAACTGAAACATCTAAGTACCTGGAGGAAGAGAAAGAAAAATCGATTTCCCTAGTAGCGGCGAGCGAAAAGGAAAGAGCCCAAACCAAGAATTTATTCTTGGGGTTGCGGACAGAACATTAAAAGTGAAGGTATCGTAATTGAAGACAACTGGAAAGTTGGGCCATAGAGTGTAATAGCCACGTAAGTGAAACGAGAAGATCACAAGTTCTGATCCAGAGTACCACGAGACACGTGAAACCTTGTGGGAAGCAGGGAGGACCACCTCCCAAGGCTAAATACTACCTGATGACCGATAGTGAAGAAGTACCGTGAGGGAAAGGTGAAAAGAACCCCGGGAGGGGAGTGAAATAGAACCTGAAACCGTGTGCCTACAAACGATCATAGCCCCATATGTGGGTGTTGGTGTGCTTTTTGTAGAACGAGCCAACGAGTTACGGTATGTAGCGAGGTTAAGTACTTAAGGTACGGAGCCGAAGGGAAACCAAGTCTTAATAGGGCGACTAGTTGCATGCCGTAGACCCGAAACCGGGTGACCTATCCATGGCCAGGTTGAAGCGGGGGTAAAACCCCGTGGAGGACCGAACCACGTTGCTGTTGAAAAAGCATGGGATGAGCTGTGGATAGCGGAGAAATTCCAATCGAACTCGGAGATAGCTGGTTCTCCTCGAAATAGCTTTAGGGCTAGCGTCGAATATGAGTAGTGGAGGTAGAGCACTGAATGGGCTAGGGGGCGTAGAGCCTACCGAACCTTATCAAACTCCGAATGCCACATACTATAAGTTCGGCAGTCAGACTGTGAAAGATAAGTTCCATGGTCAAAAGGGAAACAGCCCAGATCGTCAGCTAAGGTCCCAAAGTGTAAGTTAAGTGGAAAAGGATGTGGGATTTCTAAGACAACTAGGATGTTGGCTCAGAAGCAGCCACTCATTTAAAGAGTGCGTAATAGCTCACTAGTCGAGAGATCCTGCGCCGAAGATGTCCGGGGCTCAAACTTACCACCGAAGCTACGGGTTCACACAATAGTGTGAGCGGTAGAGGAGCGTCGTAATCGGGTTGAAGTCGTACCGTAAGGAGCGGTGGACTGATTACGAGTGAGAATGTTGGCATTAGTAGCGAGATGTAGGTGAGAATCCTACAGGCCGAATACCCAAGGTTTCCTCAGGAAGGTTCGTCCTCTGAGGGTTAGTCGGGACCTAAGCCGAGGCCGAAAGGCGTAGACGATGGACAATCGGTTGATATTCCGATACCACTACAATCGTTATTATCGATGGTGTGACGGAGAAGGATAGGATGTGCTAGCTATTGGATGCTAGTCTAAGCGTTTAGGGAGTTAGGATAGGCAAATCCGTTCTAACAATTCTGAGGCGTGATGGGGAAGGTTCTACGGAACCGAAGTATCTGGTTCCATGCTTCCAAGAAAAGCATCTAGAAAGAGAAGTAGTGCCCGTACCGCAAACCGACACAGGTGGGTGAGGAGAGAATCCTAAGGCCGGCGGAAGAATCACAGTTAAGGAACTAGGCAAATTAACCCCGTAACTTCGGGAGAAGGGGTGCCTGCTGTAAAGCAGGCCGCAGAGAATAGGCCCAAGCAACTGTTTACCAAAAACACAGGTCTCTGCTAAAGCGAAAGCTGATGTATAGGGGCTGACGCCTGCCCGGTGCTGGAAGGTTAAGGGGAACACTTAGCGCAAGCGAAGGTGTGAACTTAAGCCCCAGTAAACGGCGGCCGTAACTATAACGGTCCTAAGGTAGCGAAATTCCTTGTCAGGTAAGTTCTGACCCGCACGAATGGCGTAATGACTTGGGCACTGTCTCAACTGTGAATCCGGCGAAGTTGTAGTGCGAGTGAAGATGCTCGCTACCCGCGATTGGACGGAAAGACCCCGTAGAGCTTTACTGTAGCTTAGCATTGAATTTCGGTATTGTCTGTACAGGATAGGTGGGAGACTAGGAAACCAGAGCGTCAGCTTTGGTGGAGTCAACCTTGGGATACCACCCTGACAGTACTGAGGTTCTAACTGGACGCCATGAAACTGGCGACAGGACATTGTTAGGTGGGCAGTTTGACTGGGGCGGTCGCCTCCTAAAAAGTAACGGAGGCGCCCAAAGGTTCCCTCAGAACGGTCGGAAATCGTTCGAAGAGTGCAAAGGCAGAAGGGAGCCTGACTGCGACACCTACAAGTGGAGCAGGGACGAAAGTCGGGCTTAGTGATCCGGTGGTACCTCGTGGGAGGGCCATCGCTCAACGGATAAAAGCTACCTCGGGGATAACAGGCTGATCTCCCCCAAGAGTCCACATCGACGGGGAGGTTTGGCACCTCGATGTCGGCTCGTCGCATCCTGGG
>DASWAW010000209.1:0-4861 GCA_036390955.1 Arthrobacter sp. | reverse complement strand
TTCTCGCCCACCGAGGACGACGAGGTGGTGCAACTGCTCGACGCCGCGGCCAAGCGGCTGCAGAACACGGCGCCGGAGTCCCGGCGGCCGGCCGCGGCCAGCGCGGAGGACGCCACCGAGCTCGATGAGGAAGTCGAGATCCCTTCGCGCGGGGTCCGGCTCCAGGGCCAGCTGCACCTGCCGGTCCCGGCCCGCGCCGTGGTGCTGTTCGCGCACGGCAGCGGCAGCAGCCGGCACAGCCCGCGGAACCGGTATGTGGCCGGGGTGCTCCAGCAGGCCGGACTCGGCACCCTGCTGCTGGACCTGCTGACCCCGGCGGAGGAACGAAACCGCGCCAACGTCTTCGACATCGAACTGCTGGCCCGCCGGCTGTCCGCCGCCACGGAATGGCTCGCCGCCCGGCCGGACACTGCCTCCTGCAGGATCGGCTATTTCGGAGCCAGCACGGGCGCCGGTGCCGCGCTCTGGGCCGCCTCCGAACCTACCGCCAGGATCGACGCCGTCGTCTCCCGCGGCGGCCGGCCCGACCTGGCCGGACCCAGGCTGTCCGCGGTCCGGGCCCCCACACTGCTCATCGTGGGCAGCTACGACCACGAGGTGCTCGAGCTCAACCGCAAAGCGAAGTCCATGATGCGCTGCCCCAACCAGCTGGCCGTGGTCCAGGGCGCCACCCATCTCTTTGAGGAAACCGGTACGCTGGCCGCGGCTGCCATCCTCGCCAGGGACTGGTTCGTCGACTACCTGCTGAAGGCCGAAACCAACTCCCAGGAGTAACCGCATGAGCTACACCTACACCGCCGTCGTCCCGCTGAGCTGGGCGGACGCCGTTGAAAAGACGCGCGCGGCGCTCGCCGCCCAGGGCTTCGGGATCCTCTCGGAAATCGATGTGCGCGCCACCTTCGCCGCCAAACTCGGCGAAGACGCCGCGGAAGCGCTGGGGGACTACGTCATCCTCGGCGCCTGCAATCCGATGCTCGCCAGCCGGGCGCTGGCCGCCGAGCCGGAGATGGGGGCCCTGCTGCCGTGCAACGTCGTGGTGCGCCGTGGAACCGGAGCCACCGAAACGACCGTCCACGCCATCGACCCGCAAACCATGGTGCAGCTCAGCGGCGCCCCTGCGGTCCGCGAGGTGGCTGAGGACGCCGGCACCCGCCTGCGCGCGGCCATGGCCGAACTGGCAGGGGACGCCTGATCCGTCATGCCCCGTGCACCCTGTGGTGGGCGCCGTTGTGGGCGCCGGCCCGGTGGCGGTAGGCGTAGACCAGCAGGGCCACACCGGCGAGCACCAGGAGAACCGGGACGAAGAATTCACTCGCGGTGAGCAGTGCCGTGGCCTGCAGGGCGAAGATCAGCCCCAAGACGGCCAGGACCGCCGCCGGAATCAGCGGCCACCTCATCCGTAGCGGTTCCGCAGCCCCGGGCTGGCCTGGCGGTACGGCCTGCCGGTCCGGGGAGGTCACCTGGCCAGGACGGTCGCTGGACCCTGAGTGGGGGCCGGGTCCGGGGTGGACAGGAACCAGGGAAAGGGCCGCGAACGTGGCAGCCAGGCCCAGGAACAGGACAGCGGCGACCGGCATTCCTCCCCAGACCTGTGAAACGACCACCACGAGGGCAAGCGTCAGCATCACCCCGCAGGGAATCAGCGCCCACCAGTTGGAGCGTTCACGCACATACACCGCGCCGAAGCCTGCGCCCATGAACAGGAACAGGACAGCACCGCCCCAGTCCGCCGCACCCGGCCAGAGCTGGGTGAGGACGATGACCGCCGCCAGGCCCAGGAATACCGAGCCGGGGATGGCCGCCCACCAGTTGTCACTGCTGCGGACGTACAGGGTCAGGAGAACGGTCCCGGCTGCAGCGAAAATCAGCGGCCAGACGAGGGCCGCGCTGTTGAGGATGCCGAGAAGGTCCAGCAGCAGCAGGACTCCGGCCGCCATCAGCGCGATGCCGGCGATGATGCTGGTTCTTGCCGATTTCACCGTTTGCCTCCCGGAAGCCGGCGGGCGGCTGCGCGCCGCCCCTGGATATCAGGCTATTCCGGCGCGGGCCGCAGGCGTAGGGCACAAGGTCATGGACGCCGCGGACCGCCCGGGGAGCGGCTGCGGCCCTCGGCCCGGGACTTGAGGCCCAGCAGCATGCGCCGTTCCATGAGGAACTGCAGGGGTTCCAGCACGGGCCGGAGAATGAGCCCCACGGGCAGCGGGGAATAGTCGTACCGCGTGCGGGACAGCACCCGCGTGGTGTGCCCGTCGACGGGCTGCAGCACAAAGGTCCAGCCAAGCTCCAGCCGCGGGCTCGCGGCCGCACCGCCGGAAGGGGTGATCTTCCCCGTCCGGGGATCCATCGTGCCTCCGAGGGCCAGCACCGATCCGGTCTCCAGGCGCCGGACCGGAATCCCGACGTCGGGGCCCAGCGGGACGACGTCGCCGACCTCGAGCCGTTGGTGTTCGGGCAGGATCCGGTCCGCGCTGTGCATTCCGAGGCCCGCCAGGTTCTCCAGCAGGTCATAGCTGTACATGCCGCCGCGCCCGGCGCCGAGCTGGACGAGCCAGGGCCAGACGCCCGCGGCCGGTGCGTTGATGGTGACGGCGCGGGTGCTCTGCATCCGCGGAGTCCGAACAAGCTCGTCGCCGGGCAGCGGGCCGGCGGATTCCTGGCTGGTCGCACCCCAGTTCAGCAGGCGGGGCCGGACGGCGAGGACGTACCCGGCGGCGGCCGCCGCCGCGGCCAGGGCGGCCAGCGGTCCGCGGAGCCGGGTGGACGCGGGGGACCGGCTCATGGGGTGCGGTCTTTCTCCGGCGGACGCTGGCGGCTCTCCGGCAGGCCCGCGGTGTCCGGACCGGAAACGGCGCCCGTGGCGCCCGCACCGGGAACGGCGTTGGCACCCGCGGTGGCCGGCCGGCGGGTTCCGTGGTGCTGCGTCCCGCCGCCGGGACCCAGTTCAAGTTTCCAGAGGTGCAGCCCGCCCAGCACCAGGAAGAATGCGGACAGCAGCACCGAGGACCACAGCGAGAACGTCGACACGGGGACGTTGAACAGCGGCTTGAACAGCTCGCCCAGGGCCAGGGAGAAGATCAGTGTGAACCCGAGCAGGTACAGCGCCGGCAAGAAAACCAGCCCCGGCCAGCGGCGGCGGAACGTCTGGACTGCCAGGATCAGGAACGCCGGCATGATGAAGCACAGGTCAAGGACGAACACCGAGTAGAGCGAATCGATCTGTTCGCCGGTCCGCATCAGCGGCAGCAGCATGGCGATCCAGAGCGGGCAGAAGATGAGCGGCTGCAGGAGCGCACCGGAGGCCGAGAGCACCCGGATGCCCCTGGGCAGCCGCGCACGCCGCGGCCCGTCCGCCCGGAGCTCCACCGCGGTGTAGACGATCCCCCAAAAAGACAAGGCAAAGACGGCCAGGTAGACGAGGTAAAAGCCGTTGTAGGTCCGTTCGATGGAGTAGATGCCGTAGGCGTAGAACAGGTAGCCGAGGATTCCCAGCGCCGCGATCCGCACCCTGGCCTGCCCGCGCCGCCCGGCGAACGCCAGGACCGGGAGGGTGATCCCGGCGGCGGCGGACATCAGGTCCTGCGATACCGCGCCGGGCAGCAGCTCCGCAGCCACGACGCCCCGGTAGATTTCCGGGAACAGCAGCCCCGTCACCGCGGCCGGGAGGGTCAGTGCGCCGGTGATAATCCAGAGCCCCCGGACCGGCCACCGGCCGAGGCTCATCCCCCCGCCTGGTGCTCTCCCGCGTCCTCGCCGACCACGAGTACCGGGCAGTGGGCGTGGGCCGCGCAGGCGCCGCTGACCGAGCCCATGACCTGCGCGAGGAAGCCGCCGCGGCCGCGCCTGCCCACCACCAGGAGCTGGGCGTTCCGGCTCTCCTCGACCAGGACCTTGGCCGGGGCGCCGAACTTCACGGTCCGGGTCAGACCCTCCGGGACGTCGTTGCCGAAGGCACGTTCCAGGGACTCGCCGACAAGCCGCTTGGCCGTCTCTTCCAGTTGGGTCGTGGTGGGGGCTCGCTCTTCGGGCAGGTGGGAGGCCAGGAAAAGGTCCGAGGTGCCCAGGCACGTGATGACCTCCAGCGGCGCCCCCAGGCTCCTGGACATCCGCCCGGCGAGCCGGAGCGCCGTCGTCGAGAAATCCGAACCGTCCACGCCCACGACTATCCGCTGATCAGCGTTCATGGCCCCCAGCCTGCCAAGACCGTCCGGCAGTGCCTAGGGCCGAAAGTCACCCGGCGAACCGACCTGGGACGGCAGGGCGGCCCCTGCCCGGTGCTCCGCTTCCCCGGCGCGCCGGACCCGGGACTGTGCACCGTCCCCGGGCACCTCTAGGGTGGAACAAATCCCACGACCCGAGGAGTACCGATGAGAGTTGCTGTTACTGGAGGAAGCGGAAAGCTGGGCCGGAGCGTCGTCCGGCGGCTGGGGGAGGACGGCCACGAGGTCACCAACCTGGACCGCACGGGCACGCGCGGACGCGGCTATACCGAGGTGGACCTGCGCAACTACGGCCAGGTGGTGGACGTGCTCCTGGGCCTGGAGGACCGGCATGACGGGTTCGACGCGGTGGTGCACCTGGCCGCGATCCCGGCCCCCGGCCACGCCCCGGACGCCGCGACCTTCGAGAACAACATGCAGGCCACCTACAACGTGTTCCAGGCCGCCCGCCGGGCCGGGATCAAGCGGATTGTCTACGCGTCCAGCGAGACGGTGCTGGGCCTGCCGTTCGACGTCGACCCGCCCTACATCCCGGTTGACGAGGAATACCCGGCCCGGCCGGAAAGCACCTACTCCCTGGTGAAGCACCTGGAGGAGCAGATGGCGGTCCAGCTCACCCGCTGGGATCCGGAGCTGAGCATCAC
>DASWAW010000208.1:0-2084 GCA_036390955.1 Arthrobacter sp. | reverse complement strand
GATGACGACCTGGTAGATGCCGGCGTAGCTGCTGTCCGGCAGGACGGCGAGCGTGTCGGCCTCCTGGCCGTCGCGGCCCCACATGTGGCCGGAGCTGCGGATCATGGCCGGCATGGAGGCGTCCACGATCACGTCGGACGGAACGTGCAGGTTGGTGATGCCCTTGTCCGAATCGACCATGGCCAGCTCGGGGCCGTCGTTCAGCCCCTGCTTGATGGCCGCCTCGACGTCGCCGCGGATCTCCTCCGGGAGGTCCTCAAGGCCGTTGAGGATGGAGGCGAGGCCGTTGTTCGGGCTCAGGCCGGCGGCGGCGATCTGCGCGCCGTAGGTCTCGAACAGCTCGGAGAAGTAGGCCTTGACGACGTGGCCGAAGATGATCGGGTCCGAGACCTTCATCATGGTGGCCTTGAGGTGGGCGGAGAACAGCACGCCCTCCTCCTTGGCGCGGGCCACCTGTGCGGCGAGGAAAGTGTCGAGGGCGGCGGCGCGCATCACGGTGCCGTCGATGACCTCGCCGGCGAGGACGGGGAAGGCCCGCTTGAGGACCTTGACGGTGCCGTCGTCCTTGACCAGCTGGATCTTGATGTTTCCGTCGGACTGGATGACGACGGACTTCTCGTTGGAGCGGAAGTCATCGGAGTCCATCGTGGCGACGTTCGTCTTGGACTCGGGGCTCCAGGCGCCCATGCTGTGCGGGTTCTGCCGGGCATAAGCTTTGACCGAGAGCGGTGCGCGGCGGTCGGAGTTTCCCTCACGCAGCACCGGGTTGACGGCGGAGCCCTTGATTTTGTCGTAGCGGGAGCGGATGTCCGTCTCTTCGTCCGAGGAGGGGTTGTCCGGGTAGTCCGGGAGGGCATAGCCCTGGCCCTGGAGTTCCGCGATGGCGGCCTTCAACTGCGGCGTCGAGGCGCTGATGTTGGGCAGCTTGATGATGTTGGCTTCGGGCTTCTTGACGAGGGCGCCAAGTTCAGCGAGTGCGTCACTGACGCGCTGCTCTTCGGTGAGGTAGTCGCCGAACGCGGCGATGATACGGCCGGCCAGCGAGATGTCGCGGGTCTCCACTTCCACACCGGCCGTCGAGGCGAAGGCTTCGACAATCGGCAAGAACGAATAGGTGGCCAGCATCGGCGCTTCGTCGGTGTGGGTATAGATAATCTTTGCCATTGCTCGGGCGTCTCCCTGAAGGTCTGGGTATTTCCGGAAATTTTTTGCCATTTCAACACCCCTAACTTACCCGAGGGAGTAGGGTTGCCGCCTACCGGCGTCTTACGCCCCGTACTCCGTGACGCCAACAACAACTCGTGACAGGAATTGACAAGATGCTTTACACCTAAGTCAAAGTCCCGTAGTTTCGTTCCCATCACGGCGGCCACCACCGGGCCGTCCCGCTTTCCACCGGTTAGGACAACCATGAGAACACCCAAGACTCTGGCCACCAGCCTTCTCAGCCTTTCGGCCGCGGCACTGTTGGCTCTGAGCGCCGCGGGCGCAGCGAGCGCCGCCCCGGCACCCGGCAACATCCCGGCGGAAACATCGGGGGTCAGCAGCCACACCGTCGTCGAGACCGGCGGAGCCGAGTACTGGACGGCCGAGCGGATGCGCAACGCCATCCCCGGTGACGTGCTGGCCGACAAGGCCAAGCTGAGGGGCGCCGGCTCCGCCGCCGCCCTGAACCGCCCGGCGGCAGCGGGAGCCCCGAGCACCGTCGAGGCCCTGGCCCCGAGCCTGCAGGCGAAGGAAGTCCAGACCAAGACGAACGCGAGCGAAACCCCGGTCAAGCACATCGGCAAGGTCTTCTTCACGCTCGGCGGCACCAACTACGTCTGCTCGGGCAACTCGGTCTCCTCCACGAACAAGAGCACCGTCTCCACGGCCGGGCACTGCGTCAACGAGGGTCCCGGCGCCTTCGCCACCAAGTTCACCTTCGTCCCGGCCTACCTCAACGGTTCCGCGCCCTACGGCATGTGGACGGCCAAGGCCCTCTACACCCCGACCCAGTGGAGCGCCGGCGGGGACATGACGTACGACACCGGCTTCGCGGTCATGAACCCGCTCAACGGCCAGTCCCTCGCCGACGTCGTGGG
>DASWAW010000207.1:0-4027 GCA_036390955.1 Arthrobacter sp. | reverse complement strand
TGTGCAGGAAGCCGTGGATCATGACGCGCTTGGGCAGTTCCAGCCCGGCCGACATCAGGAACGCCGGCCAGTAGACGGCGTGGAAGCGGGAGATGTCCTTGCCGATCACATGGACGTCCGCCGGCCAGTACTTCCGGAACAACTCGGATTCGGTGTCGGGGAAGCCGACGCCGGTCAGGTAGTTGGTCAGCGCATCCACCCAGACGTACATCACGTGGTCGGGGTTGCCGGGGACAGGGACGCCCCAGTCGAAGGAGGTGCGGCTGATCGACAGGTCCTCAAGGCCGCCCTTGACGAAGCTGACGACCTCGTTGAAGCGGTTGTGCGGCGCGCCGAAGGACGGGTGGTCCGCGTAGAGGGCCAGCAGCCTGTCCTGGTAGGAGGAGAGCTTGAAGAAGTAGCTCTCCTCTTCCGTCCACGTCACCTCGGTGCCGGTTTCGGAGGCATAGCGGAGGCCGTCGGCCTGCACCTCGGTCTCATCCTCCACGAAGTACCGCTCGTCGCGGACCGAGTACCAGCCGGCGTACTTGGAGAGGTAGATGTCCCCGTTGGCTTCCATCCGCCGCCAGAGCGCTTTGGCCGCCTCGTAGTGGTCCGGGTCGGTGGTGCGGATGAAGCGGCTCAGGGAGATGCCGAGGTCATCGCTCATCTGGCGGAATGCGGCCGAATTGCGGTCGGCGAGCTCCTTGACCGGGATGCCTTCCTTTTCCGCCGTCTGCTGCATCTTGAGTCCGTGCTCATCCGTGCCGGTCATGAAGAACACGTCGTAGCCGTCCAGGCGCTTGAAGCGCGCCATCGCATCGGTGGCGATGACCTCGTAGGCGTGGCCGATGTGCGGCACACCGTTGGGGTAACTGATGGCCGTGGTGATGTAGAACGGGGTCTTCTCGGAAGATGTCACAGTTTTAACCTAGATCAGTTCGGTGAGGGTATCGCTCTGGCGGACAAGTTCGTGGTCATGTGAAGCCACCAGGACGGCGATGCCGTCCGACGTCGTGTCCTTAAGGATGCTGATGATGCGGTTGGCCGAAGCCCGGTCCAGGCTGGCGGTCGGCTCATCGACCACCAGCACCCGGGTGCCGAGAATCAGGGCGCGGGCGATCGCGACGCGCTGGCGTTCACCGCCGGAAAGCTGGGCCGGGCGGTGGCGCATGCGCCGGCCCAGGCCGACGAGGTCCAGGAGGTCCTTGGCCATGTCGCGGCGCTTGTCCACCTCGCCGTCGGGAACGGCGGGCAGCAGCACGTTCTCGAGCGCGCTCATCCCGTCGATCAGGGCACCGCCCTGGTCGACGTAGCCGATCAGGGCGCGGCGGCGGTCGGCGATTTCGTCGTCGCCCATGGTTTCGAGGGAATCACCCTCCCAGAACACCCGGCCCGACGTCGGCAGCGTCAGGCCCGCCCCGACGGTCAGGATGCTGGTCTTGCCCGAGCCGCTGCGTCCGGCGACGCAGTGCATCTCGCCGGCGTGCAGCGTCAAGTTGAAGTCGTCGACCACATTGACCGCTTCCGCGCCGCCCTTGCCGCCGCCGTAGTGGATCGTGATGTTGCTGAGCTCCAGCGGCGTGGCGTGGTCGGTGGCCTTCACGATCGTGTTGGCCCGCGTCTTGTGGCCGCCGCGGCGGGTGCTCGCCGTCATCCGGTCGTGAGCCTCACGGTCGAGGTTGAGGTCGTTGTTCATCGGACCACTTTCGTTGCAATTGGAATCCAGCAAAGTACGGCCACGAGCCCGGCGACAGCGGCCCAGAGCGCGGCATAGGGGGCGAGGAGCAGGCCAACGCCCAGGGCGCCCAGCACGCCCAGCGGCAGCGCGACCGTCCCCACCATGGCATTTTCGAAGAAGCGGACCTGGCCGAGCATGTCCGGATTCCAGCCCATCGCCTGCAGCGTGCCGAGGTACTGGCGCTTGGCCTGCAGTTCGAAGCGGCCGGTGACCATGGTCAGCAGCAGCCCGACGGCGACACCGGACACTCCGAGGATGATGCTCGGCAACGCGATGGACGTGGCGGCCAGGCCGCTGAGCGCGCTCGCCCCCGCGGCCCGGGGGATGTCGATCAGCAGCGCAACCATCCCGCCGACCGCGGCGGCGAACACGCCGACGGCGACCGCCAGGGAAATGGTGTTGAACTTGTTGGTGCTCAACTGCCGGTTGGCGAAGGTCAGCGGCGAGTCCACGGCGATGAGCCGTTCATCGTGCTGCGGTTCCTGGTCCACGACCTCGCGGTGGCGCAGCTGCTGGGCGGCGAAGAACGCCGCACCCGCATAAAGCACCAGCACGGAGGCCGAGACGATGGCCGTCGCCGGGTTCCAGCTGACCAGGCTCAGGATGATTCCGGCGAGGGCCAGCAGGGCGGCGCCGACCCCGAATTCGGCCAGCACCCAGGACCGGATCCGGCGCTGGGTCCAGCCCATGGCGCGCAGGGTTCCGGCTTCGCTGCGGCGTTTCCGGACGTAGCTGACGGTCGAGGCCCCGGTCAGCAGGGCGGCCCCGCAGAGGGTGAGGAAGAGCAGGGTCAGGTTGGTGGCCGTGAGGGATCCGGAGACGGCGTCCGCGGCGTCCTGGCGGACCCACGACTGCTGGACGGTGCCGAGCGGGGACTCCTTGCCGGCATCGTCCTTGGAGTAACCAGGGACAAAGATGCTGGCGTCCTCCCGGGCCGAACCGGCCACAATGGTTGCCTGCAGGCCCATGTCGCGGATCTCGTTGGCGAGCTTTTCCACCTCGGGCTGGGCTTCCTTCCAGCTGCCGGGCACCTTGGCCCGGACGCGCACGGCGTCGATCACGGCGGCGTTGTCCTCGAAGCCGCGGGCGGCGGCGAGGCCGTAGTAGTCGGTGATGGCCCCGGCTGACTGGCTGGCCAGGCCCGTGGCGCTGAGCGAGGGCTTGAGCTCGGTGTTTCCGGCGTCCTTGCCGGAGGCGTCCTTGGTAAGGGTGAACGGAGTGGGGTCGTAGCCGCCCAGGGGCAGCCGGTTGACGTCGCCGGCGGCCTTCTTGACCGTCTCGGCGTCGAACGTACCGTAGACCATGGCAAGGGGTGTGGCGGGTTTCTTGCCGGTCTCGAGGCCTTCGCGGTACGAGCGCTCGTCGACAGGCTTGCGCTGCGTCTGGTCCACGGGGGCGCCGTTGGCCGCTTTCTCAGGCAGCCGGTTCACGGTAACCCAGTCGCCGGGGATGGCGCTCTTGTCCACGGCGCCGTTGCCCGCGGTTTCGCCGTCCTTGTACTTCGGGGCGGCGGCGAAGTCGGTGCTCCAGGTGGCGGGGTTGTAGAGGCCCTGACTGAAGCTTCCGGTGTCACCGAGCAGCTGGGAGAGGTCCTTGGACCCGGGCCACGCCAGGGCGAACGGGGACTTGGAGACGAACGGGAGGTAGTCCTTGTCCAGCGAGCGGGTCACGGTCCCGACGTCCTTGGTGACGTTGCCCGCGGCGTCGATTTCCTCGACCTTGACCGAGTACTTGAGGTCAAGGGACGTGCCGGAGCGGACAATCAGCGGGATGGCCTGCGAGTCGTCGGTCAGCAGGCCGCTGTTCTTGGCCTGCTGGTACTGGCTCATCAGCGGGGCCCAGTACTTGAGCTTGACGCCGAGGAAATCGGGGCCTTCCTTCAGCTCGTCCATGCCGATGCCGGTGGTGAAAAGACTCTCGAAGTGGCGGCCGATCGCCGCCGCGTTGCGGGCATCGGCGGGCGGCGCCTTCTCCAGCGGGGCCAGGAAGTCGCCGGCGGGCCCGAGCAGGGCTCGTTCGGAGACGGGGTCGACGGCGACGACGGATTCCGTCACCTGCGGCGCGAGCGGCAGGGCGACGGAGAGGTTGAAAAGGTTGTGCTCGGAGCCGCCGGCCGGGGCCGGGAACTTGATCCCGGTCTCCCCTGCCGGGCCCGCGATGCGGACATTCTTGCCGCCGGCGACCTGCTCCTCGATCAGCTTCGCCTTGCCCAGGGAACCTTCGGCCATGGTCTTGAACAGGGTGTGGTCGGACTGGCCGTCGGAGCTGACGGCGCTGGCGGTGAGCCGGTATTTCTTCGGCGTGTCG
>DASWAW010000206.1:0-5658 GCA_036390955.1 Arthrobacter sp. | reverse complement strand
GACGCGGTTGCCGGTGTTCCGCAGCCAGGTCAGGTCCTCCGACCCGCCCCCTGTCACGTAGCGCGAGCCTTTGACGAAGTCGTAGTCATGCTGAAGGGGAGAGACGAACCAGCCGATTTCCTGCGGGTCCATGCTCCCGTCCGCGTCAAGCATGACGATGATGTCTCCTGAGGCCGCCGCGAAGCCGGCGCGGACAGCGATGCCCTTGCCCTTGCGGGGTTCAGCCACCACCACGACGTCGACCCTGAGCGCCCGGGCGACGTCGATTGTGTGGTCGTGGGAGCGCCCGTCCACGATGACCACCTCGTCCACGTATGACGGCATCCGCCGCAGGACCCAGGGCAAATTCATTTCTTCATTCAGTGTTGGAATTACCACACTCACCGAAGCCCTTGGTGAGGCAGTAATTCGCTCGGATGGCGAATTAGGGACCAAATTTGGAATAGACAAAAGCCTCACCACTTCATGAAATTTCCGACGCCGTCGGCACTGCCTTCAGCGAATGAGAACCTAGAGGACGGATCCATAGAAATCCGTCAAGTAATGCTCAACCCCATACCCCAGCTGCCACTGGACGGTGGCCATGCCTAGAGCCTAAAGTTCACCCAATGTTGTGTCACGAGTGGCTAATACTTGGTTGTCCGTTCAATTCCCTGCGCGGTTCGCATGCCTCTACTTGGGTCTTCGGGACGGCCTACTCGGGAACCTCGAGTCATTGGTGAACGGTGTACTCGGTCAGCGGCCAGAGGGCCATTTTTCGTTGAGTTTCAGCGCTTTTGTCCCGATACTGAGACCGTACGCCGACGGGAAGGCAAGGTCTAGAGCCGGCATACGCCGCAGCCAAAGGGAAGTTGCCCAGCGGCTGCGGGTCCAGGGGGAAACGGGATCCCGGGGGCAGTTCAGCCTGACACCGACGGGCATATCGCGGTTTCCATGACAGTTCTTTCCCCGCCAGGAAAGACAGAAGAAAAGTAAACAAAAGAGAAAGAATATCTTTTCACTTCCGAAGAGAGTGGCTAGCATCACCCTTGTCGGCAGACATCTGCAAACTCACCATGGAAACGGCGATGAAAAGCATGAAAGAAACGGCGATCAAGATGAAACGAACAGCCCGCTGGCTCAGCCAGATCCTGGTCATGGCGTTAGTGGCGGCCGGAGGGCTGCTGGGAATCTCAATTAGCGCCTCGGCGGCCAGTAACTACGGTTATCCGAGCATCAGTTACTCCGGCGTCAGCAACCCGCCTACTTCGGACAAGCCGCAGAGCAAGCTCTGGTTCAACGGCGGATCGTGGTGGGCCGACATGTGGACCTCCGGCACAGGATGGCAGATCTACCGGCTGGACGTCCCAACGAAGACCTGGGTCAGCACCGGTGTCACGAATGACACCCGGGCCAACACCCTGGCGGACACGCTCTGGGACGGCACCCACCTCTTCATCGCCTCCCACGTTGTCACCGTGTCCGGTGATACGTCGCCGAAGGCATCGGTCTCGGGACAGCCGGCCAAGCTGTACCGCTACAGCTACGCCGGAGGTAAGTTCACCCTGGACAGCGGCTTCCCAACCACCATCATGAACAACAGCAGCGAGTCGATGACGATCGACCGGGACAGCACCGGCTCGATCTGGGCCACCTGGACCCAGGTCTCCGGCAATTCCACCAGCGGCTTCACCAACACCGTCTACGTCAACCGCTCCGCGGCGGACGGAACCAGCTGGAGCTCCCCGTTCGTCATCCCCGTCACCAACCCGAACCCGGCGCCGGATGACATTTCGGCGGTTGTGGCGTACGGCAGCAACAAGATCGGGGTCATGTGGAGCGACCAGCGCGCAGGCGCCGTGCGCTGGGCGACGCGCACCGATGGGACCAGTCCCACCGCGACGTCCTCGTGGAAGGTCCAGGACGCCATCAAGGGAAACAAGCTCGCCGACGATCACCTGAACCTCAAGACGCTTCAGTCCGACAGCACCGGCCGGGTCTTCGCTTCGGTCAAAACCGGCCTCAACGACAGTTCGACCGACAAGACTCTGGCGCAGTTGCTGCTGTTGGTCTTCAAGCCCGGAACAGGGGCGTTCTCGAAATCAACCATCGCCACAATCGGGGACTGCGTGTCACGCCCGCAAATCGTCCTGGATACACAGAACAACAGTGTGCATGCTTTCCACACAGCACCCGGCACCGGCGTCAGCGGCTGCGCTTACTCCGGCATTCCCGGCGCCATCTACGAGAAGACGGCCTCCATGGACAACCCGGTCTTCCCGACCGGCCGCGGCACTCCGATCATCCAGGACGGCGCGTCCGCCAACATGAACGATGTGACCACCACCAAACAAAGTGTGAACAGCACCACCGGCCTCGTGGTCCTGGCCAGCAACAACGCGACCAAGCGCTACTGGTTCTCCTATCGGACCCTCGGAGGCACACCGCCTCCGGCCGCACCGGTAGCCTCGTTTACCGCGTCTCCGACTTCGGGCACAGCCCCCTTGAACGTGGCCTTCACTGACACGTCCACGGGTTCACCGACGTCCTGGGCCTGGGCCTTCGGGGACGGCGGGACCTCCACCGCCCAGAACCCTTCGCACAGCTACTCCGCCGCGGGCACCTACACCGCGACCCTGACCGCCACCAACGCCGCGGGCTCGACGTCGGCAAGCAAGACCATCACGGTCAGCACGGGCACCACCCCGCCGCCCTCGTCAGGGATCACTACCGGCGCCTCAATCACGACGAACAACGCAACGGCCACCACGGCCGTCACGCTGCCCAAGCCTTCCGGAACGGCAGCCGGCGATGTCCTGGTCGCATCGTTCACGGCGGACCAGAATCCGACGGTATCCGCTGCCCCGGCGGGCTGGACAGCCATCGTCACCAACCTCTCCATCAGCACGGGAGCGCGGGTGTTCGCCTACTACAAGGTGGTGGGCTCCGCTGACCCGTCAAGTTACAGCTGGACCCTGAACACCGCGGCAAAGTGGGGTGGTGGAGTCACTGCGTACCGAGGCGTCAACAACTCGACGCCCCTGGACAGCGGTGTCGCCACGGCGGTGAACACTACGTACCTGGCGACCAGCATTGCAGCCCCCAGTATCACGACGGCGAGCAACAACGCGATGCTGATCGGCGGCGTCGGCTTCGACAGCTCCTCACCGGCGGCAACCGCCCCCAGCGGCTGGACCGAACGCTGGGAGGCCACTGCTGCGCAGATCGCTGAACAAGCCGACCGGTTGCAGGCCACGGCAGGTGCCACCGGCACGGCCACCTGGACCTTCAGCACGGCGAAGGCCGTCGCGGTGTGGCGGACGGCGCTGAAGCCGGCCACCTGAGCCCGGGCCGCCGGGTGCAGGTCTGCCCGGCAGTCGAAATAAAGCGCCCAGACAAAAAGAAAGGGGACGACGCCGGGAAGCTCCCGGCGTCGTCCCCTCGTATTGTGTCGGACGGTGGTTACGCCGGACGGTGGTTGCGCCGGACGGCTGCTAGATCGCGGACCAGCCGCCGTCTGAGGCGAGGACCGCACCGTTGATGTTGGTGCCGTCGTCACTGAGCAGGAAGGTGATCGAGGCCGCCAACTGTGCCGCGGTGGCCGGGGCCGGGATGTTCGCGCCCATCAGCGGACCGAGGCGCTCGGCGGCAAGCTGGGAACCCCAGGTGGCTTCGATGTTGGTGATGGTGGCACCGGGAGCCACCGCATTGAAGCGCAGGCCCCTGGGCCCGTACATCACCGAGGAGTTCTTGGTCAGGCCGACGACAGCGTGCTTGGACGCGGTGTATGCGGCGCCGGCGGCGGATCCGCGGAGTCCGGCCTCCGAGGAGACATTGACCACCGAACCGGAACCGGCATCAAGCATCAGCGGCACTACGGCGCGGGTCAGACGCATCAGGGCGGTGACGTTGATCATGAACACCCTGTCCCAGGTGGCGTCGTCGACCTCATGGATCGGCGCGAAGTGGTCCATGATGCCTGCGACGTTCGCGAGTGCATCCACCCGGCCACCCGCGGCAGCGACAACAGCGGCGACGGTGTCTTCATCGGAGATGTCTCCGGCCACCGGGACCAGGTCCAGGCCGGTATTCCCGGCGACCAGGGCGTCCAGCCGCTCCGCGCTGACGTCGGCCGCGATCACCTTGCCGCCTTCCTTGGCAACACGGAGCGCCGTGGCCAGGCCAATGCCCGAACCGGCACCCGTGACGATGACCGTCTTGCCCGCGAAGCGGCCCGCGGTGATGGATTCCTGCCATGAAGCTTCGTTGCCCATGATGTCCCTTCCGAACGTTTCCAAATGCTGACATCTTTCACCTTATGACACGCTGTGTCATTATGAAAGGGTGAATACTGGTGGGATGTCTCCGCACGACCCCAGGCCCGCCGGCACGCGTTCGGCCGGGCGTCCCGTGACCATCGATCCGGACGCCATCGCCAGCCTCGCGCTGCGGCTCTTTGCCGAAAACGGCTACGAACAGACCTCGATGGAGGACATCGCCGGCGAGGCGGGGATCGGGCGCAAGAGCCTGTACAGGTATTTCTCCAGCAAGGCCGATCTTGTCTGGGGCGGCATGGAGCCGGTAATCGAGGCCTCAGGGCTGGCCCTCGAAGCAGCCCGGGACCGTCGTGAAGGCAACGGCGGCCTGATCGCGGGACTGCGGGCCGCCGCCGTCGCCGGTGTGGCCGTCATCCCCGACCTTTCGGTGTCCCGGGGACGGCTGCGCCTGATCGCCGAACATCCCGAGCTCGCCGGACGGAGCTACGATTCCCTGGCGCCCCAGCGCGAGCGGACGCGGCGCTACCTTGCCGAGCAGGGGGTCCCCGAGCACACCGCCGGATTTCTGTCTGCGGCCTACCTGGCCGCGACGTTTGAGGCGTGGATGCAGTGGGCCGCGGGCACGGAACATGACCCGGTGCCGTACCTGCTGGCTGCCGTGGATGTGCTGCGGGTGCCTGAATGAGTGATTTTCGCTGCGCAGTTGAGCTCCCGCTGCGCAAAATACCCTGCGCTGCCGAATTCGGGTAGCGGCAGGTATTCCACGTAGCGCCATGGATTTTGCGCAGCGCCAGAGGGCGACGGCGGGAGGCTGCGCCGTCGCGGTTTGACGGGCGCGCCGCGATTGACCACAGTGAGTCAGTGCTTGCGAACGTTGAAACCAGTGTCCCGCCCCCCGCAGTGGCGGGCGATCGCCCCCGTCGGCGGCAGATCGCGGCATTGGTCGGCTTTCTGGCCGCGTCCTGGTGTGTCTCGATGCTTGGTTCCCTGCCGATCCGGACGAACGCCGACGGCTGGTACGCCCAGGCGGACAAGGCACCGTGGACTCCCCCGGCGTGGATCTTCGGCTCCGTGTGGCTGCTGCTCTATACGGCCATGGCAGTGGCGGCGTGGCTGGTGTGGCGGCAGCGACGGGTCCCCCGCAGGGGACCGCTCAAGGCCTACGGAGCCCTGCTGCTGTTGAACCTGGCCTGGCCGCTGATGTTCTTCGGCATGTACCCGATACTGGGGACCTCCGCCCTGTGGCTGGCGCTGCTCGTGCTTGGAGCCCACACCGTGATGGCGATAGCCGCCGTCCTCTACTTCGGGCCGATCAGCAGGGCCGCCGGCTTGCTCATGCTGCCCTACGTTTCGTGGCTCGTGTTCTCCGCGAGCCTGAACCTGTACGCGGCCGCGAACAATT
>DASWAW010000205.1:0-5447 GCA_036390955.1 Arthrobacter sp. | reverse complement strand
GTGAACGCCTCCGATGCCGACGCCCAGGTCCTCGCCCTGGCGCTGAACACCAGCGCAGGCAACCTCCAGCCCACGACAGACCCGTCCGTCTGGATCCTCAGCCTTTAAGAAGGAGAACCATGTCCCACGTAACGGGCATCTATGGCCACGTGACGTGGCAGCTTCGCAACGAGGACGGCACTGTCGCCGCCGAGGGCGAGGGTGCCAACCTCGTCACCACCACCGGCGACCGGATGTATGCCGGCCGCGGGGCAGGCATTGCCAGCCCCCTGGCGGCGCCCACCGGCATGAAGCTGGGCACGGGCACCACCAACCCGGCCAAGACCGGCGCAGGCGCCGCCCTGATCACCTACCTCTCGGACTCCCAGCAGGGCTTTGACAGCGGCTACCCCTCCGCAGCGGCACAGGGCAGCGGCTGGCGGGTCACCTACAAGGTGACCTACCCGACCGGAAAGGCCACCACGGGCAGCGCCATCACCGAGGCTGTCATCGTCAACGAGACCCTGACCGACGCCACCTCGGCGGCGGGCAGCACCATTGCCCGGATCCTGCTCTCCGGCGTCACGGCCAAGGGGTCCACCCAGACCCTGACGATCACCTGGACCCACGACCTCCTGGGGGCGTAGCCCGTGGCCACCTTTAGTATCTTCGGGTCCGCCAGCCCCACGATTGGCCTGAACGAGAACGACAGCAACGCCTACGACCTCGGGATGGCCTTCTACCCCGCCGCCGGGGCCACCGGGTGGTCCGCCACCGGCGCCAGGGTCTTCATTCCGGCCGGCTCCACAGCCCCCACCACCGGCTACGTGGCCACCCTCTGGCAGGGCCAGGACGGCCCCACCGCCATCAAGATGGCCACCGCCAACTTCGGGACGGTCACCGTCGGCGCGTGGAATGAAGTCCTCTTCCCCGTCGCCCAGGCGGTCACGCTGGGCAACTACTACTGGATCAGCGTGTACTTCCCGGCCGGGAAGTACGGCTCCACCCCGAACAAGTTCACCTCCCCCATCCAGGCCGTCGGCGGTGAGCCGCTCTACGCTGCCGGGAACGCCGAGGTAACCCCCGGCAACGGCGCCTTCCGCTCCGGCGCCCCCGCCGGCTCCGCCCTGACCTCGACCAATGCCTCGGCCTGGTACGGCGTGGACGTCATCCTGGACACCGGCGCCTCGGCTTCGGGACTGGACAGTGTCGGGATCACCGACTCCGTCACCGCCGAACGCGGCGGTCTGGCCGGCAGTACGACACTGACCGCCAGCGCCACCGACAACCTCAACGCCACCGCCAACGCCAGCATCACGGTGACCAACTCCGGCACCGTGGCCCGGACCATCCACCGCAGCCTTCTGGGCCAGCGGCTGAACTGGGGATCCGTGCTCTCCGCGGACCAGGGCCCGCAGTTCGCATCGGACATCGCCGCCTTTGAGCTGGCCGCATGCTTCACGCTGCAGTGGCCCGTCCGGCTGACCAAGGTCAGGATCTACAAGGCCCCGGATCTGGCCGGCACCATTCCGATCACCGTCTGGGCCCCGGACGGCTCGGTCATGACCTCGACCACCGTCACCTGGACAGCGGATACCGGCGGCTGGCGCGAGATCACCCTCCCGGCCGCGGTGGCCCTGGATGCCGGCCCCGAGTACCGGGTCAGCTACAACGCGGTGAACTTCCAGTTTGCCTACTCGCCCTGGATCTTCAACGGCCAGGACTTCATCGAGCCCCCGT
This sequence comes from Arthrobacter sp., assembly GCA_036390955.1. GTDB lineage: Bacteria > Actinomycetota > Actinomycetes > Actinomycetales > Micrococcaceae > Arthrobacter. The sequence goes on along the minus strand of DASWAW010000205.1, from coordinate 3,728 downwards.
TCAACGTGCCGATGTTCAAGGAAAACTCCCTGGGCAAGTTCGACGCCATGGCCTTTGCCCCCGGCCATGTCGCCCCGACACAGCGCACGGCGAGCAACTACTACATCGACCCCATCGTGGAGTGGGATTCGGACCTGCCCGGCAACGGGCCGGGCTACGGCAACCAGTTCGTCAACTACACGCCGGCCCAGGCCTTCCCGGTCGGGGTCTTCTACTGTGACCCCGAGTGGATCGCCGACTACCTGGCGATGGGCATCAACACACTGATGGGCATCCCGACCGACGTCCCGGGCTACCGGGAGGCCATCGTCGGGACCACGGCGGACGTCTGGGCCGTGGCGGGCTCCGTGCCGTCCCTGATGGCCGATGCCGCGTATGCGGACCGGGTCCAGGGCTACTTCCTCTGGGATGAGCCGGACATGACCCACAACTACGCCTCCCCGCAGTCCCTGCGGGACCTGGTCGCAACCACCCGCCGGATGGACTCCACCCGCCCGATCATGCTCAACGTGGGCAAGCCCTCGGCGATCAACCAGGGCTGGCAGGCCGCACCCGTGGGCGCGGGGCCTGACGTCCTCAACGCCAACTTCATCCAGTACGCCGCACTGTGCGACTTCTTCTCTTGCGACTTCTACAACATGACCGACGACGCCCACGAGAACCGCTACGGGATCTGGACGTACCCGGTCATCACTGCCCGCATGAAGTCCATCTCGGTGGGCCGGGTGCCGGTCTTCGGCTATGTCGAGACGACCAGCCCGACCCCCGGCCAGCCCACCCCCGACCAGGTCTACAAGGCCACCTGGGCACACCTGATCGCCGGCGCCGACGGGATCATCTACTTCGACCACCGGTTCGGCTCGGCCCTGGTGACGCAGGACTTCGCGGCCATGCTCCACGATGCGCCGCTGAAGACCAAGGTCACGGCCCTGATCACCGACATCCAGGCCCTGGCGGTCCCCCTCAAGGACGCCGACCGCGGCCTGGTCACGGCCTGCACGTCCTCGAACACGACGTCGGGCCCCAAGGGCGGCATGTTCGGTGTGCCGATCCACTACACCTCCCGGCGCGGGGGAACCAAGACATACCTCTTTACCCAGGCGATCCGTCCCGGGGCCACCACGGGGACCTTCACGGTCCCCTCGGCCGCGGGAAAAACGATCACCGTACGCGGCGAAAACCGCACCCTCACTGCCGACGGCAGCGGGGTGTTCTCCGACAGTTACGCCGCCGACTACACAGTGCACCTTTACGAATGGACGACGTAACCATGGAATTCCAGGCTTGGATGCAGTGGCTGATCCCGGCCCTGTCCGCCATCCTCTCCACCAGCGGCATCTGGGCCATGCTGGCGGCACGCTCCGCCGGCAGGGCCACGGAGCGCTCCGCCATCGCGGCGGGCATCGCCACCGAGCGGGCAGCCGAGGCTGCCGGGCTGGCCACCGAACGGGCAGCGGCGCTGGCTGCAGCCCCCGTTTCCCAGCAGGCGACCACCGCTGACTGGTCCTCCCTGATGGCCTACTGGCAGGCCGAGATGGCCACCGTGCGCGACTCCTCCACCCGGATGGAGATCCGGCTGGGCATCTTCGAGAAACAGCGCGAGGAGGACCTGCAGCACATCGAGGATCTCGAACAGCACATCTGGAACGGGAAACCCCCACCTCCCCCCGCACGACGCACGGCCCCCGGCTCCATCTCGGGGGCCTTTGTTATTACCCCCGATCCCCCGGAAGGACAGCAGTGACATTCATCTGGCCGTGGCCCAAGGGCACGGAAATATCCCAGGCCTACGGGGCCAGTCCGGGGGGTGTGAACCCCTCCGGGGGCCACACCGGCATCGACGGCAAGCTGCCGGTCGGCACCCCGCTGCGGGCCCCGGCCGACGGGACCATCGTGTGGGCCGACTGGTGCACCACCACCGGCGGCACCGACAACCCCTGGCTGCTCACCAAGGGCGGCGGCATCTGCGTGGTCCTCGACGCCGGTCCCGGCAAGCCCAACTTCATCCTCGCCCACCTGTCCAGAACCGACCTGAACAAGGGCGACAAGGTCAAGCAGGGCGACATCATCGCGTACTCGGGGAACACCGGCACGTGGACCACGGGCCCGCACTGCCACTTCGAGGTCATGATCGACGGCTACAACCTCAAGTCCAGCACCTACGGCCGGTACAACCCGGCCAGTGTGTGCTCCGCCTTCTGGGAGGACACCATCTCCCTGCAGCCGGCGAGTTCGGGGTACCGCTACTGGACGGCAGGCAAGGACAACGTCAACCAGCGCGCGGCCCCGAACACCTCCTCCCCCGTGGTCCGGATCATCCAGGCGGGGTCCAAGGAAGTCTGGGACGCCTACGTCCACGGCGAGACCGTGGCCGGAACGGACATCTGGTATGCCGACTCCCTGGGGTATGCCTCAGCGGCCTTCTTTGACCCTCTGACGACAACGGGGCTGGTCGACCGTACTCCTGCCGCCCCGGCGCCCACAGCGCCCGTACAGGAGCCCACAGCGCCTGTGGTCCAGAAGTACGACTTTGCCCTGGACTTCGGCTCGATCAACGGCATCGCCGTCGAGAAGATCCCGGCACAGTGGGACAACTACGGCGAGGAGTTCACCAACAAGCCGGCCAAGGCCGTCCTGCACTGGTGGAACGATCCGGCCGTGAACCCGGCCCTCAGCTCCGTGATCAACGAGTTCTGCAACATCTCCACCTCCAAGAGTGCGCACTTCATCGTCAGCGATGCGCGGATCATCCAGGTGGTGTCCCTGAACGACCGGGCCTTCCACGCCGGACCCGGCGGCAACGACTGGATCGGCATCGAGGTGGACCCACGGGCCACCCTGAAGAACGCCGACGGCACGTACACCGCACGGGCCCTGGTGATCCAGGCCAACGTCCGGGCACTGCTCGCGGCACTGCGGAGCAAGTACGGCTACCAGCTGGGTCTGACACTGCACAAGAACGTCCCCGGGGCAGCGACCAGCTGCTCCGGCCTGGACCTGGCCGACTACGACATCACCCCTCCCCCGGCCCCGCCGGCACCGGCCCCCGCGACAGATGACATTGGCACGCTGCGGAGGTTCTTCGAGTGGCTTATCGCGCTGTTCCTGGCCCGGCCCCGGTGAGGTACTTTGCCGCCGCAGCAGCCCTTATCGGCTCAGGTGCGGCACTCATCATCACCGGCGTCATGATCTGGAACGCCGCCGACAGCTTCGTCAAGCGCGGAGACAGTCACTTCCTTTTCCCCTCAGATACCTCAGGACGGATCCGCTAATGGCAGACCACATCGCAACCTCCGTCGTCGGTGACGCGCTTGAGCGCGCCTGGCGCACCCTCTGGCAGGGCTTTCTTGTCGACGGCCTCGCTGCCGCCGGTACGGGCCTTGTCCTGCTCCTGACCGACGCGGACCTGTCCTCGCCGGTCTTCTGGAACCTCGCCGGCCTCATGGTCGCCAAGTCCCTGGCGGTCTCCTTCGCCTCGTTCCTGGCCCGGCTGAAGTCCACCCCGGTCAACGCCCCGGTCGGCTGACTACCCCCAAGTAACGGGGTTGCGTCGATTACCTGAAGGTAATACCGTAGGTGTGTGTTCACGCCCCTGAAAGGTGAACAGCATGCGTGCGGGGCAGCCCCATCTGTTGTCCCCCAATAGACCGACCCGCACGTGCGCAACAACAAGAAGCCCCTCATCCTCTCCAGAAACGCGGGAGGGTGGGGGGCTTTTTGGTGTCCAA
>DASWAW010000204.1:0-11457 GCA_036390955.1 Arthrobacter sp. | reverse complement strand
GAGCGCCTCGTAGGAGCGCGCCACGGCGGCCTGGATCTCGGCGGCGGGGATGTCCTGGTCCACCACGAGGGCGGGCTCGTCCAGCTGGATCCAGCTCGCGCCGGCGGCGGCCAGCTTTTCCAGCAGTGCGGTGTAGACCGGCAGGACGTCCTCGAGGCGGGACAGCGGGCTGAAGCCGGCCGGCGCGTCGTCGGAGGCCTTGCTCAGCAGCAGGAACGTGACCGGGCCGACGATGTACGGGCGGGTCTCCACCCCGTTGGCGAGGGCGTATTCGAATTCCTCGACGATGCGGTTGGAGGCCAGCGAGAAGCTGGTTTCCGGGCCGATTTCCGGGACGAGGTAGTGGTAGTTGGTGTCGAACCACTTGGTCATTTCCAGCGGCTGCTGGTCCTTGGTGCCGCGGGCGAGGGTGAAGTAGCCGTCGAGGTCGAGCTGGCCCTCGGCGTTCAGGAGGTTGCCGAATCGGGCGGGTACGGCGCCGAGGTGGGCGGCGGCGTCGAGCACCTGGTCGTAGTAGGAGAACGTGCCGGGAACGGCGGCGGCTTCGGTCAGGCCCAGGCCCTGGAGCCGCCGGGCGGTGCCGAGCTGGATGTCCTTGGCGGCGGCGTCGAGGGCGGCGGCGTCGATCTTGCCGGCCCAGTAGGCCTCCACGGCCTTCTTGAGTTCGCGGCGGCGGCCGATGCGCGGGTAGCCCAGGATCGAGGCAGCCGGGAACGGGGTGGGGTTGAGCGTGTTCTTTTCAGGCACGGGAAAGTCCTAAGCGTTGGTGGTGTGGTGCGGAGGGTGGTTTTGAGGGGGTGCAGGCGCGGTCAGCTGGCGAGCTGGCGGCGGCCGGCCCAGCGCTGGCGGCGACTGTTCCGGTTGCCGCTTCGCGGCCGGGGCAGCGACAGCTTGTCCAGCACGTCGAGGGCTGCGGTGTGTTCGTTGAAGGTGTACAGGTGCAGTCCGGGAGCGCCGGCGTCCAGGGCCGCGTTGGCCAGGTCCACGGTGGCGCCGACCCCGATGCGCGTGCGCTCGGCGTCGCTGTCGGCGGCGGCGAGCCGTTCGATCAGCTCCGGGTCCGGTTCGACGCCGGTCAGCTCGCCCAGGCGGGTGAGCCGGCGGATGCTGGTGAGCGGCATTACGCCCGGGATGATCGGGATGGTGACGCCGGCCCGGCGTGCCCGGGTCAGCAGGTCCGCGTACTGCTCGGTGTGGAAGAAGACCTGGGTGATGGCGAAGTCGGCGCCGGAGCGCTGCTTGGCGAGCAGCACCTCGACGTCGTGCGCCTCACTCGGGGATTCCGGGTGCCGGGTGGGGTACGCGGCGACGCCGACGGCCACCTTGCCGGCGCACAGCAGCGCGGAGCGGCGCTGTTCGACGCGGCGGATGAGCTCGATCAGGTCCTGGGCGTAGCGCAGGGATCCCTCGGGAGGAACGCCGCCGTCCTTGGGCTGGTCGCCGCGCAGGGCCAGGATGCCGCGCACGCCGACGTCGAGCAGTTCGCCGATGATCTCGGCGAGCTCCTCCGGGGAATTTCCCACACAGGTCAGGTGGGCCAGCGGCCGGAGGGTGGTTTCCTGGACGAGGCGGTGAATGAGTTCGACCGCGGTGTTCCGGTTGGAGCCGCTGGCGCCGTAGGTCACGGAAACGTAGTCCGGGTCCGTGGCTTCCAGTTCGCCGATGGTGTTCCAGAGCGATTCCGCGGCTGCGGGCGACCGCGGTGGGAACAGTTCATAGGACAGCGCCACAGGGGCAGTGCCGACCAGATTCGGATGGGTGTCGATAAGGCTTGGTGGAGACATTTGCGTCCTTGGCTGTGAACACCGACGGCTGTGCCCGGAAAACGGGTGCCGTCCGTGAATGGAGTTTGGGGAACACGGAGGGAACTTCAGCAGGGCGCAGCCGCGACTGTTACGCCTGATACGAAGTTGTCCGTGAGCAAATGTCAGGCCCACATGGGGGCACCCACACCCTCCTGGGCCGCCGTGGGGCTGGCTTTCAGCGGAGGATCGCTGACACGTTACTGAGGTAACTTGGATAGAACTCTACGGGCCGCCCGGGAGGCGGACAAGTCCGCTTCCGAATTAAGACGCACCTTTACGGCATATTTCAGCACCGGACAGAACATTCTTCGCCGCGAACGCCGTCAGGGCCGGTGTGCGAACGGTCCGGGGGCGGTGTCTTCCGGTACTCCCCAACGCGGCCGCGCAGGACTATCCTTTTGCCATGATCCAGCTTCCAGCCAGCTACCAGGAGTATCTCGCCGGCAAGAGCGAGAGTTTCATCAACACGGTCCGGCCCATTCTGATGCAGTCGGCGGCGGACAAGGCGCACGGTGTCCGGGTCTCCTACAACCGCGGACCCACCGGCCACCAGGCGCACGTGGACCAGTCCATCCCGTTCGGCACCGTCGTCGAGGACATCGACTGAGGCGATAGTCCCTGGCCGCGGACGCTCGGAGGCTCCAGCCGCCGGCACCAGGGGCCCTAGCCCCCCAGCAGGAGGCGCTGCGAGCGGGGTGCCAGCGTGTGCTCCAGCACGAGGCAGGCGGCGCCGATCGCGCCGACATCCTCGCCGACGCCGGTGCCGACCACCTCGATCTGATGGATCTTCCGGGTGGCACTGCCTTCGCGGACGAGCTCCGGGATCCGATCGAGGTAGCGCTGCGACAGGCAGGTCCAGAACGGTCCGCCGAAGACCACACGGTCCACGTCCAGGGCGTTGGTGACGGTCGAGACGGCGCGGGCAACCAGCACGGCGGAGTGGTCGATGATGTTCGTTGCCCTGGCGTCGCCGTTGGCGGCGGCGGCGCACAGTTCGAAGAAACTCTCCTGCAGGGACGGGCCGGTCGCTTCCGCCAGGGGTCCGTCGAGCACGCCCGCTTCGACGGCCTGGGCCACGAGCACCTGCGGGATGCAGGTGGACTTGATGCAGCCGCGCGACCCGCAGTCGCAGGGTGCACCATCGGGATCAACGATGATATGCCCGATTTCACCGGCGTTACCCGAGGTGCCGCGCACGACCTCGTCATTGAGCACAATGCCGCAGCCGATTCCGGTGCCCATGTACATAAAGATGAAGCTGCCGGCGCCGCTGGGGCCCCCTGCCCAGGTCTCCGCCACGGCGGCGCTGGTCACGTCCTTGTCGACGATGGTGGACAGGCCGGTGGCCGCGGCCAGGGCGTCCCGGAGCGGCACGCGGTCCCAGCCGAGCAGGAGCGGAGGGTCCACGACGGTGCCCTCCTCGAGGTCGATGGGTCCGGGCGAGGCGATTCCCAGGCCGGCGATCCTGGCCGGGTCGACGCCGGAATCCGAGATGAGCTGCTTGATTTCGGCGGCGATGGTGTCGATGACGGAGCCGGCGTCGGTGCCGGCCGGGGTCTTGATCCGGGAATGCTTGACCACGGCTCCGACCAGGTCCAGCACCACGAAGGTTGTCACGGCCGGGTCCAGGTGGACGCCCACGGCGTACATCCCGGAGGAATTGAGCCGGAGCATGGTCCGTGGCTTGCCCGGTCCGGTGCCTTCCTTGCCGGCCTCGTAAATGAGGTCCTGGTCCAGCAGGCGGCGGGAGATGTTGGAGATGGTCTGCGGGGACAGCCCGACGATCTGGGCCAGCTCGACGCGGCTCAGGCCGGCCGGGGAACGCCGGATGGCGTCGAGGATCACCGTGAGGTTGAAGTCCCCCATCCGGGGCAAGTTGGTTCCGCGCCTTGGCGAGGGCTGGCGGATCTCAGTCACTGATAACCCCTAAACGTCTTTGGCTGCGCAATGCTTATCTCAGAATCGTACGTTACGCCCCTGTGACCGCCCACACGCGTGCTTCACACTTCCGTGGATTTTCGGGTGCTGGCGGTGACCGTGAATTTCGGGTTCCTGCCGACCTCCCGGGTCGGCCCGATCAGACGCTGCAGCGCGGGCTGGTAGTGCAGGTGGCTGTTAAACACCGTCCAGAGCTCCCCGCCGGGGGCGAGCACCCGCCCGGCCGCCTCGATGAGTTTGAGTCCGGCCCCCGCATGCACCGCCGCGCCGACGTGGAAGGGCGGGTTGAGCAGGATCAGATCGGCGTCACCGGCCGGCAGCAGGCCCATGGCATCGTCCTGGAGGACGGTGATCTGCGCGCCGAGGCCGTTGGCCTCCGCCGTCGCCCTGGCGGAGTCGACGGCGGCCGCGGACTGGTCGGTGGCCGTGACCCGGGACCCCGGGTTGCTGCGGGCGTACATGGCCGCGAGGATCCCGGTGCCGCAGCCCAGGTCGACGGTGTGCCGTGCCGGCGGCATCTGGGGCAGGAAGTCCAGCAGGAACCGGGTGCCGATGTCCAGCCCGGTGCCGGCAAAGACGGCGCCGCGGGCGCAGACGGTCAGTCCCAGCTCGGTGTTGAGTGCGGTGACGGGGAAAGGCGGGGCGCCGGTGGCGGGCCGGGGGCCGCGGGCCAGCAGGATCCGGGATTTTTGCCGGGCGCGCTGCGGCTGGACCTCACTGAAGTAGCGCTCGAGAACGGCATTCATGCCCAGGCTCATGTGTTTGACTCGGCCGCCGGCCAGCACCACGACGTCGGGGTCGGCGTGGCGGGCGATGGCGTCGGCGATCTCCTCCAGCTCGGCCAGGGACTTGGGCAGCTGGAGGAGCACCAGGGTGGCCCCGGACAGGAGCCCTGCGCCCAGCGGGAGCTGCTCGAAGCCGCCGGCGACGCCGAGCTTCCCGGCGTTGTGGCGGAGTGCGCGCTCCCCGGTGATGAGGTCCTGGTGCACCCGGACCGGGGCGGCGCGGAGGGCAAGGGCCCCGAGGGTCAGCGCACCGTAGCGGTCCCCCACGATGGCGAGCCTGCTGCCCGGGTGAAGGAAGCCGGTGGCGGGCTCGTCCGCGGCTGTGTCCAGGAGGAGCCTGTCCGTGGCGTCCCAGGCCTGCAGGTTGGCCGCCTCAACATCCGGGAACCTGCCCAGCCGGGAGAAGAGGGAGTCAAGATTGTTGTCCGCCACGCGCGAGCTGCCGCCTTTTTCATGAGTCAGGGTGTTCGGGCCCGGAGGTTGCGGACCCCTGCCAACTTATCCTGCTCGTTGTGGAATTGCATCGGACGCCTGATCGGCCGCTCCCCCAGTCACGGCCTGAGGACGCGACGGTCCCCCGGGCCTACGGGAGCTCACGGACCTCCAGCAGGGGCCTGCCCGACGGGCTCTCACCGCGGGCTGATCCTGTGGAACAGTCCGGGCAGCACGTGTCTGCAGTGTCGCTGGGTCCGGTTCGCAGCACCGTCGCGGCATCTGGCTGAGTTGGGGTGCAGCAGTCATCTTCGGCTTCGCCTTCTGCATGCGGCACGGCGCAGCAGACGTCTCCGCGCCAGGCGTTGATGCCCTCCCGGACAGCGATCGCCGCGATGACCAGGGCCGCGCCGGCGTCCGCCCACCACCAGCCCAGTGTGCTGTTCAGGACCAGCCCGACGAGCAGCACCGCGGACAGGTACGTGCACAGGAGCGTTTGCTTGGAGTCGGCAACGGCTGTCCTGGAGCCCAGCTCCCGGCCGGCTCGCCGCTGCGCCCAGGACAGGACGGGCATGACGGCCAGGCTCAACCCGGCAATGATGATTCCGGGAATGGAGTGCCGGGCTTCGCCGCCTCCCGAGAGGGAACGCACCGCATCGACGCTAACGAACGCCGCCAGGGCAAAGAAGGACACGGCGATGATTCGCAGCGTCAGATGTTCCCGCCGCTCCGGGTCCGTCACCGAGAACTGCCAGGACAAGGCCAGCGCTGACGCGACCTCAATGACGGAGTCGAGGCCGAAGCCGATCAGCGCAGATGAATCGGCCACCCCGCCAGCCCAGAGCGCCGCAACGGCCTCCATGAGGTTGTAGGTGATGGTTGCTGCGGCGAAGAGACGGATCCTCTTGATCAGGACAGCCCGGCGCCCGGACGTGGGCGCTCCCAGGAGAGCCGTCACGCCAGGCACTTGCCGTCCGGCGCGCAGCACTCCGGATCGACCGCGAGCACAACCCCGATCAAATCCTTGATCGCATGACCCAGCCGCGGATCCGCCAGCTCATAGCGTGTTCGCCGCCCGTCCGGGACGGCCACCACCAGACCGCACCCCCGCAGGCAGGTCAAATGGTTGGACATGCTCTGCCGCGAGACGCCGAGCGAATCGGCAAGATCGGACGGGTGGGCGGGAGCCTCCGCCAGAGCCAGCAGGACACGCGCCCGGGTTGGATCCGACACGGCATATCCGAAACGCGCCAGCACGGGCGCCTGCGTCAGGGTCTCCATCCCCCCAAAGTACATTGATGGATGTATTCAGGCAAGGATGTACCACTTCCCTGTTCGGACCAGGCTCCGGAAGCTACCTCCGCTCCGCCAGGAAATGCAGGATGCCGGCCACGGCGGTCCGGCCGGCCCGGTTGGCGCCGATCGTGGACGAGGACGGCCCGTAGCCGACCAGGTGGACCCGCGGTTCCGCAGCCACCTGGGTGCCGTCCATGGCGATCCCGCCGCCTGGCCCGCGCAGGCGCAGCGGGGCGAGGTGTTCGAGTTCGGCCCGGAAGCCGGTGGCCCAGAGGATCACATCGGCGCCCTGGAAGCTGCCGTCCGCCATCCGCACTCCCCCGGGCTCGATGGCGCTGAACATGGGATGGCGCTCCAGCACGCCGCGGGCGGCGGCGGCGCGCAGCGCCGGAGTCCAGATCAGTCCGGTGGCCGCAACGACGCTCTGCGGCGGGAGCCCCAGCCGCACGCGCTCCTCAACGAGGGCGACGGCGTCGTGCCCGGCCTGTCGGTCGAAGGCGGCGTCGCGCCAGACGGGTTCCCGGCGGGTAAACCAGCTGGTGCTGGTGACCCGGGAGATTTCGTCGAGCAGGCCGACGGCGGAGATGCCGCCGCCGACCACGATCACGTGCCGGCCGCGGAACTCCTCGGCGGAGACGTAGTCCGCGACGTGCAGCTGCCGCCCGCGGAAGCCGGCCTGGCCGGGGTAGATCGGCCAGAACGGGCGGGTCCAGGTGCCGGTGGCGTTGATGAGGGCCCTGGCGGACCAGTCGCCGCGGGAAGTGGTGACCCGCAGCCGGCCGGCCGGGTCGCTGTCCTCCCGGGAGACGGTCCGGACCCTGACGGGACGTTCGATGGCCAGCGCGAGCTGCTCTTCGTAGCCGCCGAAGTAACGGGTCAGGAAGCTTGAGCTGGCTTCTTCCGGGTCGACGGCAGGCTGCGGGATGCCCGGCAGGTCGCTGATGCCGTTCACGGTGGCCATCAGCAGGCTCTTCCAGCGGTGGCGCCAGGCCCCGCCGGGGCCGTCCTCCGCGTCGAGGACGATGTAGCTCCCGGGCGGCCCGTCCGCCGGGTCCCGGCCTTCCGCTCCGCTCCCGGCCGGGACAAAGCCCCGGCGCTGCAGGTGGTAGGCGGCGGAGAGCCCGGCCTGGCCGGCGCCGATCACAACGACGTCGGCGGCGCGGACCCCGTTCCCGGCGGACATGCCCGTCAGATCTTCTTGACCACGCTGGATTTCAGCTGCATGGGTCCGACGCCGTCGACTTTGCAGTCGATGTCGTGGTCGCCGACTCCGTTGACCAGCCGGATGCCCCGGACCTTGGTGCCTACTTTGATGACGGTGGAACTGCCCTTGATTTTGAGGTCTTTGATGACCGTGACGGTGTCCCCGTCGGCGAGGATGTTGCCGACGGCGTCCTTGATCGGCTTCGGCTCCTGACCGGCGGACTCCGGCTCGGCGGCCGGCGACCACTCGTGTGCGCACTCCGGGCAGACCAGGAGCGCCCCCATCTCGTAGGTGTATTCGCTGGAGCATTCCGGGCACGGGGGCAGGGTCTCGTTCACGTCCCCAATATTAGTCGAGCGGCCAGAACCTGGGCCCCGGAAGCTGCATTGCTAAGCTGGCCTCTCCCCAAGCGAAGGCGGCGCCTCATGGCCGACACTCCGGTTCAGTCCCACCCGGCCGGTTCCCGGCGGCGCTCAGTCACGCGGACCGCAGGCAGGCTCGTGCTGGGCGGCTTCCTGGTCCTGGCCGGCGTCAGTCACCTCGGCTGGAGCCGGGAGGCGTTCTATGCCCAGGTCCCGCCCTGGCTGCCGCTGGACAGGGACTTTGTGGTGGTCGCTTCCGGGCTCGTGGAAATCGCCCTGGGTGTGGGCCTGCTGCTGCTCCGGCGGCGGCGGGTGGCCCTCGGCTGGATTGTTGCGGCCTTTTTCGTGGCCGTCTTTCCGGGCAACGTCTCGCAGTTCGCCACGGGCACCGATTCGTTTGGCCTCAATTCGGACCTGAGCCGCGGAATCCGCCTGCTCTTCCAGCCGCTGCTGGTGCTGTGGGCGCTGTGGTCCACGGGCGCATGGCGGGCCTGGCGGGAGAGCCGCCGTACCGGCAACTGAAGCGCTGCGCGCGGCAACTGAAGCGCAGCGCGCCCGCAAGTGAACGCTGAGCCCCCGGTTGGGTCCACAAATCGTTCGCCAAACGAAAGGAGGCCCTGCTCACTGAGCAGGACCTCTTCGGTGGAGCTGAGGGGACTCGAACCCCTGACCCCCTGCATGCCATGCAGGTGCGCTACCAGCTGCGCCACAGCCCCGAAATTTGCCGGAGAAACCGTCCCGCGAAGGACCGTATTCCCTGAAGCAACCTGTTTATCTTAAACCACAATTCCGGTTCACGCGAATCGGCACGCCGGAGCGTGACAAATGCCGTGGGACACCCGCATTTCCGGGAGCCACCCCCGCCGCAGATGAAAAAATCCGCCGGAATCTTTCGATTCCGGCGGATTATCCGGTGGAGCTGAGGGGACTCGAACCCCTGACCCCCTGCATGCCATGCAGGTGCGCTACCAGCTGCGCCACAGCCCCGAATTTTCGTTGCTCCGGCTCCACCAGCTTGCGCTTTCGGGTCCGGCTCTTTGTCCGGATCTCTCCGAAGCAACTCAAATATCTTAGAACAGCCCTTCGGAAAATTCCAAATCGGGCATATTCCGCTTTGGCCGCCCGGCTGCTACTCCGATTCGACTGCTGCCGCTGCCTTCGCCGAGGTGTCGTCCCCGAGCTGCAGGTCCACGACGGGGCAGTCCTTCCAGAGGCGTTCCAGGGCGTAGAAGACCCGGTCTTCCTCGTGCTGGACGTGGATGACGATGTCGCCGTAGTCCAGCAGGACCCAGCGGCCGCCGGAGCGTCCTTCACGGCGGATCGGCTTGAGCTCGAACTTGGAGAGTTCGTCCTCGATGCCGTCGACGATGGCGTTGACCTGGCGCTCGGACGGTGCCGAGGCAATCAGGAAGATGTCGGCCAGGGCCAGTCGCTCGCTGACATCCATTGCAATGATGTCCTCGGCGAGTTTCTCCGCGGCAGCACGGGCTGCGTGGCGGGCTGTGGCGATGGATGATTCTGTTGCAGTCACGGGACTCCTTGTTGGGGTGAAAAGCTTGTATGTGGAAATGCGTGGAGTGGCCGGCTGCCGGAACAGCGCGGCCAAAACTAAGCTGCCTAGCCGGAAAGGCCAGTGATGATCAGCGTGATGCCGGCGATCAGGGCAATCAGGCCGAGGGCCAGTACCGCCAGCTGCACGATGCGAAGACGGCGTGCCCTGCCGAGGCCGGCGGTGGCCGCGTCCAGGGGGTCGAGTCCGTACGCGGTGTTCGCCGCGACGGGTGGCCTTCCGGCGAGGTCTTCTTCGGACCGGACGGCGGAGGGGTCCGCCGCTGCGGGCAGGGCTGTTGTTCCGGGGGCGGAGGCGGCCAGGGCGGCGGCCTCGGCGCGGGCCAGCACTCCGGCGCGGCCGGTGGTGGAGCCAGCAGCCCGCTCGCGGGAAGATGCCGGACGGCGGCTGCCGGACTTCCGGGGCGGCTCAACCCGGGGACCCGAGTTGGTGACGACCGGAACGTAGGACGTGGCAGGGCGCTTCAACACGGGCCGCTCCACGCCGGGGACCTGGACAAACTCCAGGGGTGTGACCATGGCCAGGTTGTTGGCCGTGGTCGGATCATTCCGCGCTGGTTCCGGCGTGCTGTTCTGCTCGGCCAGCTTCTGTTTGGCGGCGGCCCGCCGGTTCAGCACGGCGGCCCGCTCGGCCAGGGCGATCTGCTCCGCCAGCACGTTGGGATCGACGGCGTCGGGGTCGGTTGCGTTGATGTGCTCCATTTTGGCCAGCTGGTTTTTCGCCTGCTGGGCCAGGAGCTCCCGGGCGGCCAGGGCCTGTTCCACGGTCATTCCCTCGGGACCCGGACCGGCGGTACCGGCGGGGGCTCCGGTACCGGCGTCGGCCTTCTGTCCGGGGGCTTTGGTGCCGTCGGCGGGGGCCGGCTCAGCGCCGGGCTGCGCCGCCGGGGCCTTGCCGGGCCGGGGAACGACCGGGGTGGCCCGGGTCCGCGGTGAGGCGGGCACTATCAGGTTCGCTGCGGTTGCCGGCGATGTTTCGGCTGCCAGCTGCAGCAGCCGGAGCTGGCGCCGGGTGGGCGGTCCGCCCCCGGCGAGATGGCCCTCTTTTTCGGCAAGTTCCTTGATGGTGCGCAGGGTGGCGCGGTCCCGGGCACGGATCTGCGAGGAGCGCTCGGAGCCGGGGGTGGCGCGGACGGAGTCAGCGGGGCCAGGAATCCGGCGGCGGCCGGTAACTTCCGCCTCGCTGGGTTCGCCGGGGTCCACCTTGCCGGCGGGCCGCGGGGCGACGGGAGGATGCCCGGCAGCGTCATTCGGGGCAGCATCGTTCGAGGCAGCGGCACCCGGGCCAGGATTATCCGAGGCAGGACGGACCGCGCCGGGACCCGGGGTACCGGTCTCCTGGTTGGCTTCCAGGCGTTCATCTCTGGCCTGTCGCAGTTCGCGACGGCTGCGGATTGGTGGCTGTTCCTGACTCATTGCAAACTCATTCGGTGCTGGCGGGTTGGGCTATCTCGGTTCTGCGGTCATAGCGTGCGGCCCCATTGCCGGCGGAAGTGTCCCCGGTGTCCGGGTCACTGCCGTAGAGCCCGTACTTGGCGATGTACTGGACCACGCCGTCGGGGACGAGGTACCAGACGGGGTTCCCGTCCGCGACCCTGGTGCGGCAGTCGGTCGAGGAGATCGCCATGGCGGGAACCTCGAGCAGGCTGACGTCCTTGCGGCCCATGCCGTCCAGGACGTGGCCCGGGCGGGTGACGCCGACGAAGTGCGCCAGGGACCACAGCTCGTCGATGTCTTTCCAGGACAGAATCTGCGCCAGGGCGTCGGCCCCGGTAATACAGAACAGGTCCGCGTCCGGACGCAGGGTGTGCAGGTCCCGCAGGGTGTCGATCGTGTACGTTGGCCCGGGCCGGTCCACGTCCACCCTGCTCACGGTGAAGCGAGGGTTCGAGGCCGTGGCGATGACGGTCATGAGGTAGCGGTGCTCGGCCTCGCTGACCTTTTTGCTCATCTTCTGCCAGGGCTGGCCCGTGGGCACGAAGACCACTTCATCCAAGGCGAACTTGGCCGCGACCTCGCTGGCCGCAACAAGGTGGCCGTGGTGGATGGGATCAAACGTTCCACCC
>DASWAW010000203.1:0-3134 GCA_036390955.1 Arthrobacter sp. | reverse complement strand
TCTCCAAGCTCAAGCACAAAAACCCCATCACCCCCTACGACGGCAAGGCGCTCTCCGGCGTGGTCCGCAGGACCTTCCTCCGCGGACACGAGATCGACGGCCGGACCCCCAGCGGAAGGCTGCTCCGCCGCGGCGGGGTCTGACATCTGCAATGGCAACCGAAGCCCATTCCCCGAGAGGCATATATGTGCGCCCGGAACCGGGTCCGGCTCCCGGGCCGCGGCTCAGGGCGCGCGGCCTGGCCGTGTGGGTGACACCGGGCGCCGGCCAGGACCCCGATGACGCCGTCATGGCACGGGCCGCGGAACTCCTGCTCGCGCACGCGCTGAAGATTGCCCCGGGGGCGGATGTCCAGCTCTGGCCCGCCCCCGGGGCTGCAACCACCCCTCGAGGTGCTGCTACTACCGCCCCCGGGGCTGCCACCACCGCCGGCGACGGAAACCCGGCGCCGTCGTCGTCCGCTGCGGAGGACTCCCCGCAGGAGGCCGACGGCGGTGCCGCCCGCCTGCCGCCCTCGGCCGGTACCGCCAGTCTCGTCTGCGTGGACCTTGCCGCCGGCGAGGCGCACCTCGACGGGCAGCGGGTGCCGCTGACCGGCGTCGAATTCAAGCTGCTGCGGTATCTGGTGGAAAATTGCTCCCGCACCGTGGCCCGGGAGGAGCTGCGGCTGTTCCTCGAATCGTTCGATTCCCCCGCGGCGGCGTCGCGCTCCATCGATGTCTACGTGGGCCGGGTGCGGCGCAAGCTGCGGGGCGGGCGGCACGCGATCGCCACGGTCCGCGGCGGCGGCTACCGGTTTGTGCCCGGCCCCCACACCAAGGTGCGCGGGCCGGCGGAATACAGCATCTGAACCTGTGGTTGTGCAGGCAGGCCCTCATTTCCGCAGTTTTATCCCCAGACCTCCGCAGACTTCCCGGCCCGACCCCTCAACGACCCCGAAGGAACCCCCATGAGCCCCGTGAGCCCCAAGCTGACCGTCAAACTCCAGCCCGGCACCCCCGCCCCCGACTTCACGCTGCCGGACGCCGCGGGGCAGAAGGTCTCGCTGGCCGACTACCGCGGCAAGAACGTCATCGTGTACTTCTACCCCAAGGCGGCCACCCCCGGCTGCACCACTGAGGCCTGCGATTTCCGCGACAGCCTGGCCTCCCTGCAGGGTTCCGGCTACGAAGTGCTGGGCATTTCCCCCGACGCACCCGAGGCCCTGGCGCACTTTACCGGCGACTTCGCCCTCACCTTCCCGCTGCTCGCCGACGAGGACCACGCCGTGGCCCTCGCCTACGGTGCGTGGGGCGAGAAGCTGGTCAACGGCGAGGTCACCGAGGGGATCGTCCGCTCCACCGTCGTGCTCGACCCCGAGGGCAAGGTGAAGCTCGCGCAGTACCAGGTCAAGGCGCAGGGCCACGTCGCCGCGCTGAAGGAAGAGCTGGGCGTCTAGGCACCCTGCGATTCCGCGGCGCTTTCGGACGCACGCACCCCGGATCCGCGCCGCGCCCGTCCGAAAACGCCGCGCCCGTCCGATGACGCCGCGGAAAACGGCTAGGGCCGCGTCCCGGCCACGATGGTGGCCGTGGAGCGGAGCCGGATGGCGCCGTCGTGCTCGTAGCGGCCAAGCAGCTGGAAGACCTCGGACCGTATCAGCTCCCGGGATTCCGCGTCGGAGCTGGCCAGGCCCATCGCAACGGTGGTGGCAATGTCGGTCATGAACTCCCAGTAGCGATCCGGGGACTTGTGCACCAAGTCCGTGCTGACTTTCCGTTCGCTGACGTCGACGAGGCCGGCCTCGCGGAACCGGCTGGTCATCAGTCCTGCCGCGGCATACCGGAACAACCCCGGTGTCCCCGGGGGCGGTGGCGGGAGTTCCGTGTGGTGGGCCAGCGTGCCCAGGATCAGGCTTGCCCACGGGTTCTCCGCGGCCCGGCCCCACACGGCGGCGGTTATCCGCGCCCCTGGCCTGGCGGTCCGGACCATTTCCCGGAGCGCCGGCGCCATCGCGGGGAAGAACATGAATCCGAAGCGGCAAAACACGGCGTCGAAGGATTCGTCTGCCAACGGCAGGGCGGCGGCATCGCAGACCTCGAAGCGCACGTTGCGAAGGCCCCGGGCCACCGCCTTGAGCTCGGCCACCTTGAGCATGCCGGCGGAAATGTCGGTCAGGACCACCTGGCCATCCGGCACCATAGCCGCCGCCGTGAGCCCGGGCTCGCCCGTCCCTGACGCCACGTCCAGCACCGCGGAACCCGGATGCAGCCGCGCCTCCTCAATCAGGGCGTCGCCGAACGGACCGTGCCAGCCGAGCAGTTCGGTGTCCCATTTCTGCCAGCCTGCTGCGAACTGGTCCCAGATGATGCGCTGCTGGTCACGGATGCTGTCCGCTGTGACTGACATGGTGCGACTCCTTACGCCCGGACCGCACCTCCCCCACACCTAGTGTGCGCCCGCCGCCCCGGCGGTAGCAATGGCTGCCGGGGCAGTAGGCTTAACGGCATGTCTACCCCCGAAAACTCCGGCACCGCAGGCGAGCAGCACGTCCCCGAACGGCGCGAAGTCACCGTGCGCCGGGCGCCGAAGTACGTGCCGTTCCTGGTCCTGGGCGGGCTCCTGGGCTTCGGTGTGGCCGCTTTCCTTGCCTACGGCCTCCCCGGCGACGAGAGCTACGATGCCAGCGCCGTGTTCGGCTTCTTCATGATCCTGTGCGGCGCGGGCGGCGTCATGGTCGGTGGCCTCGCGGCGCTCATCCTGGACCGCGTCAGCGTCCGCCGGGCCCGGCGCGCCGTCGTCGAATCCGTACCCGATTCCGTTCCTGACACCGAGGACCGGCCGGGGGCCTGAGCGGGCCGCAGGTCATAAACCGGACGCCGGAAAAGTCCTAGCGCACAACGTGAGATAATCGACCAGTGGCACGCGGCGATGGAAAACTTTCTCATGACCTTCTCCCTGGCGAAAAAGGCCCTCAGGACGCATGTGGCGTCTTCGGGGTCTGGGCTCCCGGGGAAGAGGTTGCAAAACTCACCTATTACGGGCTGTATGCACTGCAGCACCGCGGTCAGGAGTCGGCTGGTATAGCCACCAGCGACGGCAAGCGGATCAACGTCTACAAGGACATGGGACTCGTCTCCCAGGTCTTCGACGAG
>DASWAW010000202.1:0-3050 GCA_036390955.1 Arthrobacter sp. | reverse complement strand
GCTTCGTGCTCGTCACGGGCTTCCGGAAGCTCCGGCTGCAGCGAAAGGCTGGGATCGCAGTCGCAGTCGCGCAGGCCCATCCGCTCCGCGACGCGGTGTTCGGCGGCCTCCCGGGACATGCCGCGGGCCAGGTAGACCAGCAGGAGTTCATTGTGTTCGATGTCCAGCGAGGGTGCCGCGGCCAGCGTGATCTGGGTCGGGCGGGTCGCGGCCAGGAGCTCACGCTGGGAGCGCACGGAAATGAACTCGCCGGCTCCCATCGACAGCGCCCCGGCCAGCAGCCCGGCGACGCCGCTGAGCAGGACCACGGAGCTGCCGACCCCGGAGGCGGCCATGCCCATGACGAGGGACAGGTTGCTGACCAGCCCGTCGTTGGCGCCGAAGACGGCGGCGCGGAAGGTGCCGGCCAGCCGGTTCCGTCCCCGGGTCGCGAGCCCGCGCACGACTTCCTCGTGGATCTGTTCGTCGGCGACCATGGCCGGGGTGGCCGTGGGGTCGGTGGCGTACGGGGACCGGCTTTCGGCCCGCTGGGCGAGGGCCAGGACGAAGACCGAGCCGAAGTGGCGGGCGAGGAAGCCCAGGAACTGGCTGCGGAGCGAGGCGGGACGGGGGCGGCCGGCGTGGTCGCCGAGCAGTTGGATCCAGTGCGCCTCGTGGCGGCCTTCGGCTTCGGCCAGGGCGAGCAGGATCTGGCGCTCCTCGCCGCGGCGGTTCTGGGCCAGGTCGCGGTAGACGGACGCTTCGGCCCGTTCGTCGGCGAGGTACTGCCGCCAGCGTTTGATGTCCGCCGGGCTGGGTGCCGGGGCGGGCGGTGTCGCGGCCCCCGGGGTTGCGGCGGGGGCCGCCTGGCGGGCCTCGCTGCGGGATTCGTGGTGGGGTTCTGGGTTGAACGGGTCAGATGGGGCGTGCTGGGACACGGAAGCTCCTGGGCTTGAAAAGGGCATGGTTCGGCCCCATTGCGTATCCAGCGTACCCCGTATTTCCGCGGATTTTCGGCTGGCAATCCTCAGTACAAAGTTTAGGCGGCCCGTAAAAAGAGCCTGCACCGCGGGGCCGTTCCCGGCTGCCGGGGTCCGTCTCCACGGGAGCCCTTGACCGTCCGGGTTCCCGGTGTTCGAATGAAACCCAGGGCGGGCCCTCCGGGGCCCTTGCCGCCACCCCAGTCACACGGAGGTTGCATCATGGACAACATCGGCTCACGTCCAATCCAGCCGGCCCGGGATTCCCTCGAGTCCGACCCCGCGTACGACTACGCCGAGGACGAGCCCGTGAGTGATGGCGAGGAGACCGAGGAGGAGGAGCTTCTGGAGGAGGCCGATCGGCTCGTTCCCCTCGACGAGGAGGACTTTCTGGGCGACGAGAAGCCCGTGGTGCCCCTGGAAGGCGAAGAATTCCTGGAGCCGGAGGAAAACGAATGAGGCTTCCGGCGGCCTGAACGTCCGACGGCGGCGCCCCCCTTGGAAGGGGAGCGCCGCCGTCGATCGTTAAGGCGCGTTCCGGGCCCTAGTGGGTCAGGACGGGGACCTGTTCTTCCTCGGCCGCACCGCCGGCGACCCTGCGGTGCCAGTTGGCCATGACCGCGGGATCCGTCGGCTTGGTCAGCAGCGATACCGCAACGTAGACCACCGCGGAGGCCAGCAGGCCGTAGTAGATCGGCTCGTTGGCGTAGATGCCGTCCAGCGGGACCTCGGCGTTGATTTCCAGGATGATCATGGTGCCCAGGGTGATGACCGAGCCCACGGCCATGGAGGCGGCCGCGGCGACGCCGGTGCCGCGTTTCCAGACCAGGCCGCCGAGGATGGCGACGAGGAGGCCGCCGACGAGGATGTCGTAGGCGATGGTGAGCGCCGCGACGACGTCCTTGGTGATGATGGCGATGACGATCGCCACGATGCCGAGGCCCAGGACCCACATGCGGTTGGCCTTGACGTCGTGCTCCGGGTTGTCCGTGTCATCGGTGTTGATGTTCTTGCCGAACCAGCTGGCAACGAACGGCAGGACGTCGGCGCGGGCCACGGTGGCGGCGGCGATCAGGGCGCCGGAGGCCGTGGACATCATGGCGGCGACGGCCGCGGCGAGCACCAGCCCGCCGATCCCGATCGGCAGCAGGTTGGTGGCAACCTCGGCGTAGACCACGTCCTTGCCGAGGGCCTTGACATCGATGTCCGGCAGCGCGACGCGGGCGCCGAGTCCGATCAGGGCGCCGGCCGCACCGTAGAGGATGCAGTAGATGCCGGCCGTGGCGCCGCCCCAGCGGGCCACCGTGGGTGTCTTGGCGGTGAAAACACGCTGCCAAATGTCCTGGCCGATCAGCAGGCCCAGCGTGTAGACGACGAAGTAGGTGATGATCGTCTGGATGCCGATGCCGTCAATCTGGAAGAAGCTGGCGTCCACGCGGGCACGGATCCCCTCGAAGCCGCCGGCGGCGTTGAGGGTCAGCGGGAGCATGAGGAAGAAGATGCCGACCGTCTTGATGACGAACTGGACCTGGTCAGCCAGGGTGATGGACCACATACCGCCGATCGTCGAGTAGACCAGGACGATCGCGCCGCCGATCGCGATGGCGAGGGCGCGGTCCCAGCCGAAGAGCACCACGAAGATGGTGGCGTAGGCGCCGGTGGACGTGGCGCAGAGCATCAGTGTGTAGGCCAGCATGACGATGCCGGAGGTCTGGGTGGCGTGGCTGCCGTAGCGCAGGCTCAGCATCTGGGACACGGTGTAGATCTTGAGCTTCTGGATGGTGCTGGCGAAGAGCAGGCTGAGCAACAGCACGCCGGCGCCGATCGCGACAACGAGCCACATGCCGGAGATGCCGAACTTGTAGCCCAGGCCGACACCGCCGACGGTGGAGGCGCCACCGAGCACGACGGCGGCCATGGTCCCCGTGTAGAGGAACGGGCCGAGGCGGCGGCCGGCCACCAGGAAGTCGCTATTGTTCTTGGTGCGGGACTTGCCCCACCAGCCAAACGCCAGCATGGCGACCAGGTACACCACCACAATGGCGATGTTGACGAAACTTGCGTCCATTAAGGGCTCCTCGGAGCTGTTCG
>DASWAW010000201.1:0-4281 GCA_036390955.1 Arthrobacter sp. | reverse complement strand
GTCTCCGAAGCCCGCGCCCCCCAACTGCTGGCAGGTGCCCTCGTGGCCGAAGCCGCCCTCGAAATGTTTGAGTTCCCCAGCATGGAGATCTGCCCCTGGGCACTGCGCGAAGGCCTGATCCTGCGCCGGCTGGACCAGCTGGTCATCGAGGGGCCACTGGAGCCCGCACCCCACGTGACCCAGTCAGACCAACCCGCTGAACCGCAGACACCGGAGGCAGAGTCACCCCACGCCAAGAAAACCCAGTCGGCGGACGCGCGGTGAGCGGTTCCGCTGAGGCCTGATTCCCGGCAGTGGCATGTCGATCCGGAGGCGGCCCGTTCGTCTAGAAGGTGAGAGGCCGGCAGGGAGCCGGCCGCTTCGTCAAGGAGGACAGCGTCATGGCACAGTACCTGCTCAGCGTTTACCAGCCGGTCGGCCCCGCCCCGGCCCCGGAAGTTCTTGGGCCCATCATGCAGGACCTCGAGGCCCTGAACCGCGAAATGAAGGCCGCCGGGGCCTGGGTGTTCGCCGCCGGTCTCCATCCCACCGATACGGCCACGGTCGTGCGGCAGCAGGGCACCGAGGTGCTCATCACGGACGGCCCCTTCGCCGAGGCCAAGGAGCATCTCGGCGGGTTCACCGTCATCGAAGCGGAGGACCTCGACGCCGCGCTCGGCTGGGCCGGCAAGCTGGCCCGCGCCACGACCCTACCCATCGAAGTACGACCCATCCAGCACTAGGTTCCACCGGACATGGTCCGCGACGCAGCGTCCGCCGCACCGCCGCCGGAGCCAGCTGGGGCACCGGCGGCGGAGGCGGACATCGCCCGGGTCTTCCGGCAGGAATACGGGCGCGCGGTCGCCGTGCTGACCCGTGTGCTGGGGGATATCGGCGCCGCCGAGGACGCCGTCCAGGATGCCTTCACGCTCGCCGTCCAGCGCTGGCCGTCCGCCGGCATCCCGCCAAGTCCCGCAGGCTGGATCATCACCACGGCCCGGAACCGGGCGATCGACCGGCTGCGCCGGGAAGCCGGGCGCGGGGACAAGCAGCTCCAGGCCATACTCCTGCAGGCGGCCCGTTCCCCGGCGCCGCCGACCCCCGAGGAGCATGTGATCACTGAACTCGAAGGGGAGGGCACGGTGGACGATGACAGGCTGCGGCTGATTTTCACCTGCTGCCACCCGGCGCTGGCCAGCAACGTCCAGGTGGCACTGACGCTGCGGCTGCTGGGCGGACTGACGACGGCGGAAATCGCCCATGCTTTCCTGGTGCCGGAAACCACCATGGCCCAGCGCCTGGTCCGGGCCAAAGCGAAAATCCGGGATGCCCGGATTCCGTACCGGGTGCCGCAAGGGGCGGAACTTCCGGCGCGCCTTCCGCCGGTGCTCGCGGTGGTCTACCTCATCTTCAACGAGGGTTACAGTTCCAGCTCCGGCGGGCCGCTGATCCGTGAGGAACTCTGTGCGGAGGCAATCAGGCTGGGCCGCCTGCTGGCGGCGCTGATGCCGGACGAACCCGAGGTGATGGGCCTGCTGGCACTGATGCTGCTGACCGAATCACGCCGGGCGGCGAGGGAATTCGACGGCGCTCCGGTGCTCCTGGCCGGCCAGGACCGCCGCCTGTGGGACCGTGCCCTGATCGCGGAAGGCCAGGCGCTGGTGCGTCAGTGTCTGCGGCGGAACCAGCCCGGACCGTACCAGCTCCAGGCTGCGATCAACGCAGTCCACAGCGACGCGCCCGACGCCGCAGCAACGGACTGGCGGCAGATCCTCCGGCTCTATGACCAGCTCCTCGAGCTCGCGCCCGGGCCAATCGTGGCTCTCAACCGGACCGTGGCCGTGGCCGAGATCGAAGGCCCGGAACCTGCGCTGCGATTGGCTGACGCGCTCGGGCTGGAAAGTTATTACCTGTTCCACGCCGTCCGTGCCGACTTCCTGGCCCGGCTGGGCCGCCGTCGTGAGGCCGCGGAAGCCTACCGCTCCGCGCTGCACCTGGTCCGGAACACGGCGGACCGGACATTTCTGGAAGCCCGCCTGCATGAAGCGGAGCCGGAGCGGGAGCCGGGGCCTGGTCCCGCGCCAGGCCCGGCGGCGTCCCCCGGATCCGGAGAGGCCGTTTAACGGCGAAAGCACCGGCGGTCCGCAGCGGGAAAATGGGGGAAAACCCGCTGCGGACCACCGGTGCCGGGCAGACATCCGCATATCTGCCGCATCACTCGCACCCTCAATGAGGTAACAACTACGTTACGGAAGGAGTTTGTGAAGACCCTGACCCCAGGATGTGAGCTGGCTGTGAATCGGGCCGGACTGCAATGATGGAGACATGAGTAACCGAATCGCATTCCTGGGCTGTGGATCAATGAACGAGGCCATCATGGGGGGCCTGATCGCGGGCGGAACCGACCCCGCGGACATTGTCGCCACGGTCCGCCGCGCCGAACGGGCCGACGAACTCGCCAAAAAGCATCCCGGCATCACAGCCATCGCGGGCGAGGAGGAGCCGGAGAACAACAAGCAGGCGGCCACCGGCGCCGACGTCGTGATCCTGGGCGTCAAGCCCGTGGGCATCGCCAACCTGGCCCGGGAGATCGGCGATTCGCTGGCCGCGGACACCATTGTCATCAGCGTCGCTGCCGCAGTATCGCTGGAGCAGCTGGAAGCGGCACTGCCCGCGGGCCAGCCCGTGATCCGGAGCATGCCCAACACGCCTGCGCGGCTGGGCCGCGGCGTCGTGTCCGTGTCGCCGGGCACGCACTGTTCAGCGGCGCAGCTCCAGCTGGCCAAGGACCTCCTGGCACCTGCGGGAACCGTCGTCGAAATCCCCGAACACCAGGTCGATGCGCTGTCCGCGATCAGCGGCTCGGGCCCGGCGTACGCGTTCTACCTGGCCGAAGCGATGGCGGACGCCGGCGTCGAACTCGGCCTTGACCGGGAGCTGTCGCTGCAGATCGCCCGGGAAACCGTCGCGGGGGCCGGCTTTATGCTGGCCGAGCCGGGCGCGGATCCGGCGGCGCTGCGCCGGGCCGTCACCAGCCCCAACGGCACCACCGAACGCGCGATCGCCGCCTTCGATGCGCGCGGCCTGCCCTCGATCATTGCCGAAGGCGCCCGTGCTGCCTCCGCACGGTCAGCGGAGATCACCACGCAGCTGGGCTAGCAGACCCAGGCGCCAGCCATGACGCAGACCGGTCCGGGATGGCAGGATGGGATCCATGGAACTGCACATCACAGGGGATCCCGCGGCGGACAAACTGCTCAGCGACGACGCATTTGCACTGCTCACCGGCATGCTGCTGGACCAGCAGGTGACCATGGAATCGGCCTTTGCCGGTCCCGAAAAAATCCGGACGCGCATCGGATCCATGGATCCGGCCACGATCGCCGGCTACGATCCGCAAAGGTTCGTCGACATGTTCAAAGAGCGCCCGGCCGTCCACCGGTTCCCCGGATCAATGGCCGGCCGCGTCCAATCCCTCGCGGAGACGGTGCACAAAGACTGGAACGGCGACGCCACTGCCATCTGGACTCAGGGTGACCCCGACGGGCCGGAGGTGCTGCGCCGGCTCAAGGCGCTGCCGGGATTCGGCGAACAAAAAGCGAAGATCTTCCTGGCGCTGCTGGGAAAGCAGTGTGGCCTCCAGGCTGAAGGCTGGCGGGAGGCCGCGGGCCACTATGGCCTCGAGGACGCCTTCCTGTCCGTCGCTGACATTGTGGATCCGGAGTCGCTGAGCAAGGTGCGGGCCAGCAAGCAGGCGGCCAAGGCAGCCGTGAAGGATGCGAAGACCGCCGGGCCCTGACCATGCGGGAGGCGGTGCGCCATCCCTTTCATGACGGGCAATCCGCCTCATGGTGCGCCATTCGTCTCATGACGCGCGGAAGCCCCGGCGCTACCGTATTCCGGCAGCGTCAGGGCTTTCGCGCGTCGCCAGGCGGAATCTGCCGCGCCGGTTACCGTGCCAGGCGCAGGGAGATCTCTCTGCGATGTCGAGGTGAGTCGGTCTTCCCGGCCCCGACGAGGCTACGGCCGGGCGGCGAACCGCTCCAGCAGGTCCACGTGCCCGGAAACAATGAGCATGTCCCGTGAGGAGACCTTCGTCTCCGGCCGGGCGTAGGTGAAGTCCTCACCCGGGGACTTCACCCCCACAATCGTGACCCCGTACTTGGAACGGACCTTGGATTCGTCCAGCGTGAAGCCCACGGTTTCGCGCGGCGGGTACATCTTCACGATCGCGAAGTCGTCGTCGAACTCGATGAAGTCCAGCATGCGTCCGGAGACCAGGTGCGCGGCCCGGACACCGGC
>DASWAW010000200.1:0-3585 GCA_036390955.1 Arthrobacter sp. | reverse complement strand
GTCCGAAAACGGTGCGGAAAGCTAGGGTGTGGCGGCGCCCTTCCGGACGATTTTGACCAGGCGCCGCCGGTCCTTCAGGTCCACCTTGAGCATCAGCTGGTCGCGGCGGGCCAGCACGACGGCGACCGTGGCCGCGGCCATTGCCGGCACCCCGCCGGAAACCAGGATGGCCGTATGCGGGTCCACGTGCTCGGCCAGCCAGCCGAGCATCGGTCCGCCAATGGCCTGCCCGCCGATCAGGACCATGATGTACAGGCTCATGACGCGCCCGCGGATGGCCATGTTGGAGCTGATCTGGACCAGCTGGTTGGCGGCGGTCAGGAACATCAGGCACCAGAACCCGGCCAGCACCATCGCCGCCCCGAACCACACCATGGAGGGCGCCAGCGAGGCGAGGCAGAGCATCAGCCCGTACATTCCTGCCCCCAGCATCACCGAGCGCAGCCTCAGCTCCCGCCGGCGGGCGGAGGTGATGGCACCGGCCAGCGCCCCGAGGGCCACCAGCGCGTTCAGCAGGCCGTAGCCGCCGGCCCCGACTTCGTAGACTTTGTCCGCGAAGGCGGCCAGCAGCACCGGCAGGCTCATCGCGAACACGGCGATGAAGCCGGCCATCAGCCAGGGCCAGTAGATGGTGGGTTTGCTCAGCGCATAGTCCAGCCCCTCCTTGAGCATGCCTTTGCGCTTGGGCACGGGCATGCTGAGGTGCAGCTGGTCCTTGCGCAGGGTGAGGAGCATGGCAACGGTGCAGCAGCAGGCGACGGCATTCGCGGCGAACGCCCACCCGGCCCCCACCGCGGTGAGCAGCAGCCCGGCGAGCGCAGGCCCGATCAGGCCGCCAAGCTGGAACGTCGTGGAGTTCACGCTGATGGCGTTCCGGAGGTAGGCCGGGCCGACGAGTTCATTGACGAAGACCTGCCGCGCGGGCTGGTCCAGCACGGTGACCAGGCCCAGCGCCAGGGCAATGACGTAGACGTGCCAGACCTCGATCCGCTGGCTCAGCGCCAGCGCCGCGAGGATGGCCGCCAGCACGGCTGCCACCGACTGGCACAGCATCAGGATTTTCCGCTTCGCGAAGCGGTCGGCCATCATTCCGGCCCACGGGCCCAGGAAGAGCGAGGGCAGGAACTGCAGCGCCACCGTGATCCCGACGGCGGTGACGGAACCGGAGAGCTGGAGCACCAGCCAGTCCTGGGCAATCCGCTGCATCCAGATGGCGATCACGGCGACGAAGTGGCCGATCGCGAAGATGCGGAAATTGCGGACTTTCAGCGAGATGAACGTGTGGCGCCAGGGAAGCCGCTGGCTGACGACGGCGATGGGCTGGGTGGTCGTGTCCGGCAGTGCACTTACGTTGGCCTCTAACGGCGGAGGGGGTGCCACAGAAAGTCCTCAAAGGAGCGGGTGAGCGGGAATGCCTTAACGCTAAGCTGGCCCCAGCAGATTGTGGAAGCTTATTCACCGCATAACTCGCATTACAAAACGCAATGCAGCGCGAGAGCGCCGCAGCTCAGGAGACCGCATGTTTGAACCCGCACAGCTGCGCTCCTTCCTGGCCGTGGCCGAAACATTGAGTTTCACGAAGGCCGCGGAACGGCTGGGTCTTGCGCAGCCGACGGTCAGCCAGCACGTGCGCAAGCTCGAGGCCGCCGCCAAGCGGGTCCTGGTGGCACGGGACACCCGCGACGTGCGCCTGACCGACAACGGCGACGCCATGGCCGGGTTCGCCCGCAGCATCCTGTCCGCCCATGACGCCGCCGCCCGCTACTTTTCCGGCTCGGCCATGCGCGGCCGGCTGCGCTTCGGCACGGCGGACGACCTCGCGATCACCGGGTTGCCGCGGATCCTGCGGGAGTTCCGCCAGGTCTACCCGCAGATCAACCTGGAACTGACGGTGGGCCAGAGCGACCAGCTCTACAAGCGGCTCAACGCCGGCCAGCTGGACCTGGTCTTCGTCAAATGGGTGGCCGGCGCCAAGGACGGCACAGTGGTGCAGCAGGACTCGTTCGCCTGGGTGGGGCTGGAGCAGACCTCGCTGGATCCAACCGAGTCGGTGCCGTTGATTGCCTACCCCTCCCCCAGCCTGAGCCGGAAACTGGCCATCGACGCACTCGAATCCGCCGGCCGGACCTGGCGCATCACCTGCACCACGCGGCAGATCAGCGGCGTGCTGGCCGCCGTCCGCGCCGGCATCGGGGTGGCGGTCATGCCGTCCTCGCTCGTGCCGGACGATCTGAAGATCATCACCCGGCGCTTCGACCTGCCTCCGGTGGGGGATGTCGATTTCACCCTCATCCGCAACCCGCTGGCGAACACCGAGGTGATCGAGGCCTTGACCCAGACGATCGCGGGCCGGACCCTGAAACGCCCTGCCTGAGCGGCCGCGCGGCACCTGCGTACTCGCTGATGTACCTACTCGGCTTACGTACTTACGCATACCATTGATCCACTCGGATTCTTGGCATATCCTGAGTGTGTTGAAGGTCAAGCAGAGGCCTGTGACAACGATTCGAATACGAACGCTGTCCATTGTGTCTGCCATGCGGCGGCCCACCGGAGGCGTTCGGGATAGGCCGACAATGACGCCAGCCATAAACCGACCACATCGTCCCGCCACATCGGCAACACGGAGCCTCAAACCCGTGGCCCCGCTCTCCCAGGCAGTGCACCGCGGCGCCGCCGCGAACCACCCCAGCCGCGGCCGCCTGGACCCGCACCACCCGACGACCCTGGTTGAGGCCGAATACGTCGGCAGCCCCTACTGCGAACGGTGCGGCACCGACGAGTTCATCTACTTGGAGACTTTTGTCCCGGCCACGCACCACAGGGACGGCTCCATCAACAGACTGG
Source organism: Arthrobacter sp. (assembly GCA_036390955.1). Lineage (GTDB taxonomy): Bacteria > Actinomycetota > Actinomycetes > Actinomycetales > Micrococcaceae > Arthrobacter. The sequence goes on along the minus strand of DASWAW010000200.1, from coordinate 738 downwards.
GCGAAGTGACTTACTTCTGCTCCGGCTGCGACGACTTCTCCGCGCACGCCGTGCCTGCCACTTGGGTTCCGCCTGGCTGGTACTTCGGCTGAGTCCGCGGGCAGAAAGACCCCACAGACCACGAGCCGGGCGGCCACCATTGGAGGGTGGCCGTCCGGCTCGTTTGTGTTGCAGCGCTCATTTTTGCTGCCGCGGGCGCATGTGTGGACCCCGGGGTCGCAGCCCCTGGCTCAGCCCCTCAGATCAGCCCGTCAGATCAGCCCGTCCGAAATGTGGTTCGGCGTCCCGAAGCGGTGCGCGGTGATGCTGACGGCCTGCTCGTGCAGGAACGGCAGCAGCTCGACCCGTCCGGCTTCGGTGACCGGATGGAAGTAGATCGCCAGGTCCGGACGTCCGCCGGTCGCCTCGGCCAGGGCCGCTGCGTTCCCGCCGACGAGCCTGATCCGCGGGGTGGCCAGCCTGGTCGCTCCGGCGAGCCGGGCCGCGGAGGCCAGCCAGTCGGCGTCGTTCTCCACCGCCAGGTCGATGCCGAGCCCGGAGAGCACGGTTCGCAGCTGGGCGGGGACTTCGACGGCGCTGGACACGGTCAGCGCGGACCCGGCCAGGACACCCGCCGCCACGGTCCGGACCAGGTGAGCGAGCTGTCCGCCTTCGGCGAGGCGCACCTGGACCGGCAGCGGGCGGTAGCGGAAGATGTTCCGTTCGGCGCTCAGCCCGGAGACGTCCTTGGCGGTGCCG
>DASWAW010000199.1:0-5272 GCA_036390955.1 Arthrobacter sp. | reverse complement strand
TACATTGACTGTTCGCCTGCTGCCCCGAGGGTGACGACGCTGCCTTTGGCGGTGTCGAAGAGGCGGAGGGCAGGCATGCTGCCGGGGAGCTGGGGAACGGGGCGGGAGATCCAAGACTTCACAGCCCAAGCCTAGTGCTAGGCGCTGATGACGTTGAAACCGAGGAGCAGGTACAGTGCCAGGCCCAGCAGAATGCGGTACCAGACGAAGAGCCGGTAGCTGTGGGTGGAGACGTACTTCAGGAACCAGCCGATGATGACGTACCCCACCACAAACGCCACGGCCGTCGCGAGGGCGGTTTCCGGGAGGCTGTAGGGGCCGGTGAGGCCTTCCTTGGAGACCACTTTGTAGAGCTGGTACAGGCCGCTGCCGAACACGGCCGGGATCGCGAGCAGGAAGGAATAGCGGGCCGCCGCTTCGCGGGTGTAGCCCATGAGCAGACCGGCGGTGATGGTACCGCCGGAGCGGGAGACGCCGGGGATCAGTGCCATGGCCTGGGCCAGGCCAAAGAGGATGCCGTGCTTGTAGGTCAGCTGCGTCAGGTCCCGTTCCTGGCGTCCGATGGCGTCGGCCACGGCGAGGATCATGCCGAAGACAATCAGCATGGTTGCGACGATCCAGAGGCTGCGGAGCACGGACTCGATCTGGTCCTGGAAGAGCAGTCCAAGGATGATGATCGGCAGGCTGCCCAGGATGACCAGCCAGCCCATTCTGGCATCCGGCTGCTGCCGGGAGACTTTGCCGGTCAGGGATCCGGCCCAGGCTTTGACGATCCGCACGATGTCCCGCCAGAAGTACACGATCACCGCGGTTTCCGTGCCGAGCTGGGTAATGGCCGTAAAGGCCGCCCCGGGATCGGCGGCGTTGGGAAGGAAGGAGCCAACGATCCGCAGATGGGCGCTTGAGGAAATAGGGAGGAATTCGGTCAGTCCCTGCACAAGGCCCAAAAAGGCCGCTTCAAACCAGTTCACGTTTATAGACCCTACGTCATGAGGCATGACGAATCCCCGTAAGCTGGCTGACATGCAGCAGCGTTATGTCGGCAACAGTGGTTTGCGAGTGTCCTCCCTTTCCCTCGGCACCATGTCCTGGGCCCGGGAAACCGATGAGCAGGATGCCTCGGCGCTGCTCCGCACCTTCGTGGACGGCGGCGGAACCCTGATCGACACGGCCGCGTCCTACGGCGACGGCCAGGCTGAGGCGATGCTCGGCGGAATGCTCGGCGACGTGGTGGCGCGCTCCGAGGTGGTCATCTCCACAAAAGCCGGACTTTCGACGTCGGAGGGCCGGCGCAGCGTCGACACGTCCCGGAACGGGATGCTCTCCGGCCTGGACGCAAGCCTCGCCCGGCTGGGCACCGACTACGTGGACCTCTGGTTCGCCCAGGCCTGGGACCCAAACGTCCCGCTGGAGGAGACCCTGTCCGCACTCGAATTCGCCGTACGCTCGGGCCGCGCCCGCTACGCGGGGGTCTCCAACTTCAACGGCTGGCAGACGGCGAAAGCGGCCGCGGTCGCGGGTTTCCCGTTGATCGCGAACCAGTCGGAGTACTCTCTGCTGCACCGCTCCCCCGAAGCCGAACTCATTCCCGCCATTGAGGACGCAGGCCTGGGCCTGATGGCGTGGGGTGCGGTGGGGCGCGGGGTGCTGAGCGGCAAATACCGCGGGCACATTCCGGCGGATTCACGGGCGGCTCATTCACGGCTGGCCGGCTACGTCGAGCCGTACCTTGAGGGTGCCGCGTCCAGCGTGGTGGAGGCCGTGGCGATGGCGGCGAAGGGCCTGGGGCGGTCGGCTCTGGACGTTTCGCTGAGCTGGCTGTTGTCCCAGCATGGCGTGGCGACGGCCATTGTAGGCGCACGCACGCCCGTGCAGCTTAAGGAAATCCTGGATTCAACGCTGGCGCCGCTTCCGCCGCAGATCGCGCAGGCGCTGGAGGATGTTTCCAGGCCCGCCTAAAGGAGCCTGAACCCTGGCTTGTCAGCCGGCCTGGTCCTGCCTAGTCCTGGAGGATTTCGAGGTCTTCCTCGTCGTCGACGTCTTCTTCCTCGTCCTCATCGCTGTCGTCCTCGATCACCTCGAGCGGCGTCACTTCGCCATAGGCTTCGTAGAGCGAGTCGTCGTAGACTTCAAAGGCATCAGCAACTGCAAAAAATGCTGCCTCGACCGCAGGGTCACCGGGCCCCCGGCGTGCCGACGCCGCGACGAGGTGTTCTTCCAGTGCAGCCGTCAAGGATTGAAGGGCGACACGCGGATCGATGCTCATGACTTCACGTTAGCCGGAAAAGGTAGAAAATGGAGAGCAATGAAGGAACATTTTCTCAGCAGTTCAGTCCGGCGGGAACGGGACTATTTGAGGCAGTACGAGTACCTCGTACTGACGGTCAGCCCTGAAGATTCCCTGCCGGAAGCACGCCGCCGCCTGGTGGAACACTCCGAGTACGGGAAGTGGGAACTGGAACGCAGCGTGCTGTATCTGGGCGGCGGCCGCCGCTTCTGGCTCCGCCGCCGGGTCACCCAGGTCCAGCGGACCGTTTAGCCCGTCTCGAGCGGTCCCAGCCAGGCGTTCGCCACCGTGTTGTGCGCCGATTCGTCGTCCGAGGGGTGGAACATTCCGGCCAGCACGTCCCGGTACAGCCGTTCCAGCTCGGTGCCACGGAAATAGCTGGACCCGCCGGACACCCTGATGGCCAGGTCCACGACGGTGCGGGCCGTCTCGGTCGCGCTGACCTTGAGACCGACCAGTTTCGGGAACCACTGTCCCCCGTGGTCGGCCAGCGCGTCGACATCAGCGGTGACGGCCGAGAGCTGGGGGTACAGCGCGTCCATCGCCATCGCCGCCTCTGCCACCTTCCAGCGGATGTCAGGATCCTGCGCATAGCTGCGCCCGCCGTTCTTGAACGACGTCCGCCGCTTCACGGCCTCGACGCCAAGGGCGAGGGCCCGTTCGCCGAGGCCCGTGTAGACCGCCGCCAGCAGTGTCTCAAAGCAGGCGAAGATGGCGAAGATCAGCGGGTCCGCGTTCGGGCCCACCGGCAGTTTCCGGAATATCCGCTCCGCCGGCACCACCGCGCCGTCCAGGACCGTGGTGTTCGACTGGCTGGCCCGCATGCCCAGCGTGTCCCAGTCGGCCAGGATCTCGTATCCCGGGGTGTCCCTGGTGATGAACCCGTGGACCAGTTGCCCGTCGCCGTTCCCGGCCGAGGTGTCCTTCCCGAAGATCCCCAGCCGCGTCCAGGCCGGCGACAGGCTCGTGAAGATCTTGCGGCCGGTGAAGGCGTAGCCGCCCCCGGCGTGCGGGACGGCCGCGGTGCGGGAGTCGAAGAGCACCGAGTCGTTTCCGGCCTCCGAATTCCCGAACGCGAAGATCTCGCCCTGCCCGGCCTCCCGGAGGACAAAGTCGAGGGAGGAATCGCCGCGGGCAGCCAGCACCTGCGCGACGCCGGTCCACACGAGGTGCATGTTGATCGCCAGTGCGGTGGCCGGGGCCGCCGTCGCCAGCCGCCGCTGCAGCTGCGCCGCCGCCGCGAGCCCGAGTCCCAGTCCGCCGTCGGACGCCGGCACGAAGATCTTCAGGTAGCCGGCCGCCGCCAGCTCCGCCAGGTCCTCGTGGAAAAAGGCGTTGTCGCGGTCGTAGCCGGCGGCGCGCCCGCGGATCCGCTCCAGCAGGGCATCGGGCAGCACATCGTCGGGGTTCATGGGCTTGGCCTTCCAGGCGTCAGTAGTTCGTGAGCAGGGTGTCCAGCACCCGTGCACCGAATTTCAGGGATTCGGTGGGAACCCGTTCGTCCACACCGTGGAACATCCCGGTGAAGTCCAGTTCGTCCGGGAGCTGGAGCGGGGCGAAGCCGTACCCGGTGATGCCCAGCCGGCTCAGGGACTTGTTGTCCGTGCCGCCGGAGAGGGTATACGGCAGGACTTTGGCCCCCGGGTCCTCGGCGTGCAGGGCATCGATCATGGAATCCACGAGGTTCCCGGCGAACGGAACCTCCAGCGAGACGTCGTTGTGGATGTAGCTCACGTCCACGCCCGTGCCGGCGAGTTCGCGGACGATCTCGAGGACGTGCTGCTCCTGGCCGGGCAGGGTGCGGCAGTCGATGAGGGCCTCGGCGGATTCGGGGATCACATTGTGCTTATAGCCGCCCTTGAGCAGGGTGGGGTTGGTCGTGTTCTGCAGGGTGGCGCCGACGAAGCGGGCCACGGTGCCGAGTTCCTTGAGGATCTTCTCCGGATCGTCCGGGTCGAATTCCACGCCCGTGAGTTCAGTCACGCCGTCGAGGAACTGACGGGTGGTGGGGGTCAGTTCGACCGGCCACCGGTATTCCCCGATCCGGGATACGGCGCTGGCAAGCCGGGTGACGGCGTTGTCCGTGTTGATCTGCGAACCGTGTCCTGCGCGGCCGTGGGCGACGAGACGTAGCCAGGACAGGCCCTTCTCGGCGGTCTGGAGCAGGTAGGTGCGCTGCCCGCCGATCGTGGCGGAGAATCCCCCGACCTCGGAGATCGCCTCGGTGGCACCGTCAAAGAGTTCGGGGCGTTTCTCGATCGCGTAGCGGGCGCCGTAGGTGCCGCCGGCTTCCTCGTCGGCGAAGAACGCGAAGATCAGGTCCCGCTTGGGCTTGCGTCCCGTGCGGGCAAAATTCCGCAGCACGGAGAGGATCATGGCGTCCATGTCCTTCATGTCCACGGCGCCGCGGCCCCAGATCATGCCGTCCTTGAGCTCCGCGCCGAAGGGATCAACGGACCACTGCTCGCGGAGCGCAGGGACGACGTCCAGGTGCCCGTGGACCACGAGAGCGCTGGCGGACGGGTCCTCCCCTTCAAGCCGGGTGACCACGCTGGCGCGGCCCGGGGCGGACTCGAAGATTTCGGCGTCGAGCCCCACTTCTGTCATCAGCCCCGCGGTGTATTCGGCAGCCGCCCGCTCCCCTGGGCCGGAACCGTCGCCGTAGTTGGAGGTGTCGATCCGGATCAGTTCCTGGCAGATTCTGACGACTTCGTCCTCGGGCCTGATTTCAGTCATGTTTCACTCCTCGTGGGGTCGGCTCTCTTGCTGGCTTCAGCCTACCCACATGCCCGATCGCGCCCCGATTATTTGTTTCGGGAAACTTCATGCTAGAGTCTTTCTCGCTGCTTCGGAGAAAACCGAAACGCTGAAAGGCGAAAAGGTACACCGAATACCACCTGCGCGGGTGGCGGAATGGCAGACGCGCTAGCTTGAGGTGCTAGTCCTCGAAAGGGGGTGGGGGTTCAAGTCCCCCTCCGCGCACAA
>DASWAW010000198.1:0-3423 GCA_036390955.1 Arthrobacter sp. | reverse complement strand
GACGGGACCGTTGAGGCGCTGGAGGACCCGCAGCGCTGGGTGGCATCCGTGCAGTGGCATCCCGAGGCCCTGGAACTCCCCGCGGAGGAGCGGCTGGCCCCGTTCCGGGCTTTCGTTGCGGTGTGTCGCAGATCTCCACTGGCCTGAAACGTCCTGCTATCATGAACTTAGGCAGTATGTCCTATCAAGCGAACATACGCCGAGGAACGTGACCGCGGCCCAACCTGGGCCCAGGTCCGGGGCACAAGGGAGCGCTTCAACAGTGGCTATTCAAAAAGTGGCGAATCAACTCAAACTTAATGTCGACCGGTCCTCGCCGGTGCCGCTGTACCACCAGGTGGTCCAGGGCATTGAAGCCGCGATCCACGGCGGGATCCTTCCGCCGGGGAGCCGTCTCGACAACGAGATCGACCTGGCCGCCCAGCTGAACCTCTCCCGCCCCACCATGCGCAAGGCCATGGACGAACTGGTCCGCTCGGGCCTGCTGGTGCGCAAGCGCGGCGTGGGCACCCAGGTGGTCTCCAGCCAAGTCCGGCGCCCCCTGGAACTCTCCAGCCTCTTCGATGACCTCAGCAACAACGGCAGCAAACCCACCACTGACGTGCTGAGCTTCTCCCACGACGAGGCCGACGCCGCCACCCGGACGGCACTGCAGCTTCCCGACGGCGCCAAGGTCTACCACTTCACCCGGCTCCGGAAGGTCGGCGGCAAGCCGCTGGCACTGATGGAAAACTGGGTCCGCGACGACATCACCCCCATCGACGAAGCGCTTCTGGGCTCACAAGGCCTCTACGCGATCCTCCGCAACGGCGGGGTGAATTTCCGGCTCGCCTCACAACGGATCGGCGCCATGATCGCCAACGACTACCAGGCAACCCTGCTGGAAACCACTCCCGGCTCGGCCCTCGTCACGATGGAGCGCACCGCCGTCGACGACACCGGGCGCCAGGTGGAGACCGGACACCACGTCTACCGCGCGGATTCCTACAGCTTCGAAATGACGCTCGTCCAACGCTAAGCGCCGCCAGGCAGCCGGTGCGGGCACCAGGCTGGCGGGCACCAGGCTGCCGGGCACGAGGCGCCGGGCGCCAGCCACGGCGGCGCTTCCCGGTCGTGCACCACGCCCGGTCGTAACACCCCACCGCGCAACTACCCGCGCCGCTTTCCGGCGCGACAACGAAAGGGCAGAACTCATGGCCAACTGGGTCTATCCGCTCGGCACCGCCGCCCAGGGCAGCTGGGACATCTCGCTGGGACCTGTCGATTCCGCGGTCCCGGTGGAAGGCTGGGCCCACACCGGGCTGAAGGTCGCCACGCTGGGAGCCGCGGCCGCCGTCGAACTTCCCGCCGCGGATGAGGAACGCATCGTGGTCCCGCTCAACGGGTCCTTCACGGTGTCCGTCGACGGCGTGGAGTACCGGCTGGCCGGCCGGGAGAATGTCTTCAGCGGCCCCAGCGACGTCCTCTACACCGGGACCGGCAAGGCCCTGAGCATCAGTTCGGCCGACGGCGGACGCGTCGCCGTGGCCACTGCCCCCGCCCAGGCCTCCTACCCGACCCGCCTCATCACGGCCGCGGAGACCCCGGTGGAACTGCGCGGGGCCGGCAACTGCTCCCGGCAGGTCCACAACTTCGGCACCCCCGCCGCGCTGGAGGCGGACCGTTTCATCGTCTGCGAGGTCCTCACGCCGGCCGGCAACTGGTCCTCCTATCCCCCGCACAAGCACGACGAGGAGAAGGACGGCGAAACCAGCCTCGAGGAGATCTACTACTTTGAAACCCGGGTGACGCCCGGTGCTCCGGCTCGGCCGGGGGCGGACGACGCGATCGGCTACCAGCGTGTGTACGCCTCGGACGAGCGGCCCATCGATGTCGCGGCGGAGGTGCGGACCGGCGACGTCGTCCTGGTGCCGTACGGCTGGCACGGCCCGGCGATGGCGGCCCCAGGCTATGACCTGTACTACCTCAATGTGATGGCCGGCCCCGGCCCGGTCCGTGAATGGCTCATCAGCGATGACCCCCATCACGGCTGGATCCGCCAGACCTGGGAGGGCCAGGACCTCGATCCGCGGCTGCCTTTCGGCGGCTGAGGCGGCCCCGCCCGGTCCGGATCAAGAAAGAACCCCGGAGCCCTTGGGCTCCGGGGTTCTTTGCGCTCCGGGGGTTCTGCGTTCCGGGGTCTTTCCGCTCCGGGATCTTTCCGCTCAGGGATGTGGCGCACCGCCCCGGCGGCGCCCCGAGCGGGGCGCGCGTGCTTTCAGCCGGCCACGGTCTGAACCACCCGGACCGGCACGCCGGTCGCGAGGGATTCCTGGGCGGCGTCCGCGACCCGGGAGGCGGCCACGGCGTCCTCCGGGGTGCAGGGGTTGTCCCGGCGGCCCAGGATCAGCTCGACGAACGCCGCCATCTCGGAGCGGTAGGCCGCCTCGAACCGCTCGGCGAAGGTCTGGTGGGGCTCGCCGGCCGGGAACGAGACCCCGGCTTCGGCCGAGGCCATGGCCGTTTTATCGTCCAGGCCGACCATGAGCGAGCGGCGGGAACCCTGGATTTCCAGCCGCACATCGTGGCCCGCCCCGTTGTACCGGGTGGCCGAGACCGTTCCCACGGTGCCGTCGTCGAAAGTCACTAGCGCGAGGGCGGTGTCCACATCGCCCGCTTCGCCGATTGCCGGGTCCCCGTTGTTGGAGCCCCTGGCATACACCTCGACGATTTCCCTGCCGGTGAGCCAGCGCAGGATGTCGAAATCGTGGACCGAGCAGTCCCGGAACAGTCCCCCGGAGCTGGCCAGGAACTCGACCGGCGGCGGGGCCATGTCGCAGGTGACGGCGCGCAGCGAGTGGATCCAGCCCAGTTCCCCGGCCTGGTAGGCCCGCCGGGCCTCCTGGTAGCCGGCGTCGAAGCGGCGCTGGTGGCCGATCTGGACTACGCCGTGCCGGTCCCGGATGTAGTCGAGGACGGGCAGGGCATCGGCCACGTTCAGGGCGACGGGCTTCTCGCAGAAGACCGGGATTCCGGCGTCGACGCCGGCCTTGATCAGCTCCGGGTGGGTCCCGGTTCCGGTGGCGATGACGAGTCCGTCCAGCCCGGAGGCGAGGAGGGCTTCCACGGAGGGCAGGAAATCGGCACCGAGCCCGGCGGCGATGGTACGGGCGTGCTCTTCGGCGACGTCGGTGAGCCGGAGCCGGACGTTGATGCCCTGCGGGTTCAGGACGCCGTTGAGCCCGGCGATGTTGTTGGCGTGCATCACGCCGATCCGCCCCACCCCGACCAGTCCGAGGATTACGTCTTTCATGCGTCTGCTCCTATGTGTAGTGCGGGGACGGCGAATGCCGCCCGGAAAGCCTCCAGCGCAGCGTCGCTGTCGCCGCTGGCCCAGGCTTCCATGCCCACGGTGCCGTTGTAGCCTGCCTCCGCGAGTGCCCG
>DASWAW010000197.1:0-3173 GCA_036390955.1 Arthrobacter sp. | reverse complement strand
TTGGCCAGTTTGGAGAAGGCCCGGGCCAGTCCGGTCAGGGAGACGGCAGCCACGGGGGCGCCGCAGCCGTCGATGCCGAGGTGGGCGATGCTTTCGCCGCAGTACTCCTCGATCACGGAGCGGATGCGCTGCTGCAACGGGTGGTTCGGCTCGAGGTAGCTGTGCGTGTCCCAGCCGTTTTCGGTGCAGGCCCAGAGGAACGCGGCGTGCTTTCCGGAGCAGTTGAAGGCGAGCTTGGTCTTGCCGCGTTCGGAGCGGACCAGCCAGTTCCGGGCGGTCTCATCCTCGGGCCAGGCAGCCGGGCACTGCAGCTGCTCCTCCTTGACCCCGGCGGCTTTGAGCATGCCCTCGACGACGTCCATGTGATCCAGCGAGCCGACGTGGCTGCCGCACGCGATCGCCGCCTGCGCACCGCGCAGGGGGACGCCGGACTGCATGGACGCGAGGGCCTGGAGCGGCTTGAGCGTGGACCGGGCGAAAATCGGGGTGGTGATGTCGCCCAGCTCGGTGACGACGCTGCCGTCCCCGGCGATGAGGACGGCGGAGCCGATGTGCCGGGACTCCACGAAGCCGCTGCGTTCCACGACGGCCAGTTCGACGGCGGATTCGACGGTGAAGGTGGCATGCGAGTTCAGGGGCATGCAGCAAGTCTATGATGTACGGCGGGGATACCCCGGTTACTCCACGGTCACCATCAGCGACTGCCAGCCGGAGGCGCCGTCGGGCACCGGATCGGCACGCTTCTCTGTCTGGACCTCGCCGGTTCCGTCGGTGGCGCGGGCCTTGATGTAGTGCGGTCCCGGCGTGGCTTCCCAGTCGAAGGACCACTGCCGCCAGGTCACGACGGACGCCTCCGCGGAGAGCACCGCCTCGGTCCAGGGGCCGCCGTCGATCTGTACCTCAACCTTGGTGATGCCCCGGGTCTGGGCCCAGGCGGTGCCGCCGATCGCGACCCGCCCGGCCGGAACCTTGGCGAAGGACTTCGGGACTTCCACCCGGGCCATGGTCTTGATGGGGCCGCGCTCGGACCAGCCGCGCTGCGTCCAGTAGGCCTTGCTGTCCGCGAAGCGGGTGACTTCCAGGTCCACGACCCATTTGGTCGCGGAGACGAAGCCGTACAGGCCCGGGACGACCATGCGTACCGGGTAGCCGTGCTCCAGCGGCAGGGCCTCACCGTTCATGCCGATGGCCAGCATGGCGTCGCGGTCGTCCTGCAGGACCTCGAGAGGAGTCGAGGCGCTGAATCCGTCGATCGAGGTGGAGAGCACCAGGTCCGCCCCGGCCTTGACCCCGGCCATCTTGAGCACCTCGCGGATGGGCATGCCCAGCCATTTGGCGTTGCCGGCCAGGTTCCCGGCGACCGGGTTGGACACACAGGTCAGCGAGACGTGGGATTCGATCAGCTGCGCGTCGAGCAGATCCTGGAAGGTGAGCTTGACCTCACGGTCCACCAAGCCGTGGACGCGCAGTTCCCAGTCCTGGACGTTGATTTCGGGCACGCTCAGTGCGGTGTCAATGCGGTAGAAGTCGTTGTTGGGCGTCAGCCACGGGGTGACCCCGGGGGCCTTGGACTGCACCCCGGCAGGCACCGCAGCGGCGGGCTTCGCCGGCGCGGGCAGCTGGAGCGAGTCACGGGCCTGGGCCACGTTGCTGCGGGCGGCGCTGAGCAGGCGTCCGCCGGTCGCGGCGATGGCTGAGGCCGCGGCGGTGACGCCGGTCGCGGCGAAGAAGACGCGGCGGCTGGTCGCGGGACGCTCCGGGTCCTTGGCGGCCAGATCGGATTCCATGTCCGGCCACTGCCGCATCCGCCACAGCCGCGTGACCAGGAAGCGGAGCACAATGAGTCCCGCCGCGGTGCCGATCAGCGTGGGAATCGCGTCCAGCGGCTTCACCCCGGCCCGGGTCACCACGCTGCCGACGATCACGGCGCCCATCAGCAGCACCCCCACCACGCCGAGGGCCCACTTGCGGTACGCCACGATGCCCAGGGCGCAGGCGAGAAGCAGGATGGTCACCGCCATGCCGACGAACAGGGCCAGTTTGTCGTTGGTGCCGAAGGTGGCGATCGCGAAATCCTTCATCCACGACGGCGTGAAGTCGATGAAGGTCGAGCCGAGGGCGATCACCGGGGTTGCCCGCGCCGTGAAGAACGCACCGATCAGTTCGGCGACCGACAGGACGACGGCGGCCGCAGCCACCCCGGCCAGGGCGGCCAGTGCGGTGGGTCCGGACAGCCGCTGCGCAGGCGTGCGGTGGCTGGGCTCCGTCCGGGCGGGTTTCTCGATGCTGAGTTCGTCCGCGCGGGGCGTCTGGGTGCTGGGCTTGTCCATATCTGGTCTTCGTAGCGGCACCGGCCGCGGATTGCCCCCCGGTGGCCGCGCTCCCGTGGGGACGGAGCCAGATCCGGGGGGACATGTCCTCCCCTGGGGTGCGCGGTTGGACATGGTGGCATTATGTCCAGTGGGCGCGGCCGGGGCTGGGCATGTCCCGTGGGGGTCACAGCTTAGGAGCCTGCCGGTCCACAAAGTACCCTTGGGAACTGTGAAGGTACTAGTCATCGGCCCCGGCGGCCGCGAACACGCCATTGTCCGGTCCCTGCTTGCTGACCCGTACGTGTCCGAGGTCCACGCGGCCCCTGGCAACGCCGGCATCAGCAAACTGGTTCCCACACACGCCATCGACGCGAACGATCCCGACGCCGTCGCGGCCCTGGCCACCAAACTCACCGTTGACCTCGTGGTGGTCGGCCCCGAAGCGCCGCTCGCCGCGGGAGTCGCCGATGCCGTCCGCGCCGCCGGCATTCCCGTGTTCGGACCCAGCAAGGCCGCGGCCCAGCTCGAAGCCTCCAAAGCCTTCGCGAAGGAAGTCATGGCCGAGGCCGGCGTGCCCACCGCCATGGCGCGCGTGGCCAGCAATGCCGAGGAAGCCGCCGACGCGCTCGACACCTTTGGCGCCCCTTATGTGGTTAAGGACGACGGGCTCGCGGCAGGCAAGGGCGTTGTCGTGACCCGGAACCGTGACGAGGCCCTTGCGCACGCGCAGAGCTGCTTCGACGCCGGCGGCACCGTGGTGATCGAGGAATTCCTGGACGGCCCCGAGGTCTCGGTCTTCGTCCTCTGCGACGGCCGCAACACGGTGGCGCTCGCCCCGGCGCAGGATTTCAAGCGGATCTT
>DASWAW010000196.1:0-5157 GCA_036390955.1 Arthrobacter sp. | reverse complement strand
AGCACGCCCAGGCCTCCTAGCCGGCAGCAGGTCCGCCCACGGCGCCGGGTGCGCGTCCGCCCACGGCCGGCTCCGGCAGGTAGACCTTGCCGCCCGAGGCCAGGAACTCCGTGCTCTTCGCGCGCATCCCGGCCGCCAGCGCCGCCAGCGCGGCCTGCGAGTCCGCGGAGCCGTATTCGTCCCGGATGTCCTGGCTGATCCGCATCGAGCAGAACTTGGGGCCGCACATCGAACAGAAATGGGCGGTCTTCGCCGGCTCCGCGGGCAGCGTCTCATCGTGGAACGCCTCGGCCGTCACGGGGTCCAGGGACAGCGCGAACTGGTCCCGCCAGCGGAACTCGAAGCGTGCCTTGGACAGGGCGTCGTCGCGTTCATGCGCTCCGGGGTGGCCCTTGGCGAGATCGGCGGCATGGGCCGCGATCTTGTAGGTGATGACGCCGGTCTTCACGTCGTCCTTGTTGGGCAGTCCCAGGTGTTCCTTGGGCGTGACGTAGCACAGCATGGCGGTGCCGTGGCGGGCAATCTCGGTGGCGCCGATCGCGGAGGTGATGTGGTCATAGCCCGGTGCAATATCGGTCACCAGCGGCCCGAGCGTATAAAACGGGGCGCCCTTGCAGAGTTCCTGCTGGCGCTCCACGTTTTCCCGGACGAGGTGGAACGGCACATGTCCCGGGCCCTCCACCATGACCTGCACATCGAACTCCCAGGCCCGCTGGGTGAGCTCGGCCAGGGTGTCCAGTTCGGCGAACTGCGCCGCGTCGTTGGCGTCCGCCGTCGCGCCGGGCCGCAGCCCGTCGCCGAGGGAGAACGCGACGTCGTAGCGGGCGAAGATCCCGCAGAGTTCGTCGAAGTGGGTGTACAGGAAGTTCTCCTGGTGGTGCGCCAGGCACCATCCGGCCATGATCGCTCCGCCGCGGGACACGATGCCCGTGACCCGGTCCGCGGTGAGGGGCACATAGCGCAGCAGCACCCCGGCGTGGATGGTCATGTAGTCCACGCCCTGCTCGCACTGCTCGATCACGGTGTCCCGGAAGATCTCCCAGGTCAGGGCGTTCGCCTCACCGTTGACCTTCTCCAGCGCCTGGTAGATGGGGACGGTGCCGATGGGGACGGGGGAGTTGCGGATGATCCATTCGCGCGTGGTGTGGATGTCATCCCCGGTGGAGAGATCCATGACCGTGTCCGCCCCCCACTGGGTGGCCCACTGGAGTTTGTCGACTTCCTCCGCGATGGAGCTGGTCACCGCGGAGTTGCCGATGTTGGCGTTGATTTTCACCAGGAACGCCTTGCCGATGATCATCGGCTCGGATTCGGGGTGGTTGATGTTGCTGGGGATGATGGCACGGCCCGCGGCGAGCTCGCTGCGGACCAGCTCGACGTCGCAGTTTTCGCGCAGCGCGACAAAGCGCATCTCCTGGGTGATGACCCCGTCCCGGGCGTAGCGCATCTGCGTGACCGTCCGGCCGTCGACGGCGCGGCGCGGCGCCGGGCGGGAGCCCCTCCACTCTGCCGACGCCGCGCCCCGGCGCACGGCGGACTTGCCGTCGTCGAGCAGCTCCCGGGCCCGGCCGTCGTACGTTTCGGTGTCGGCCCTGGCGGCAATCCAGGGAGCCCGGAGCGGCTCCAGCCCGTGGACCGGATCGCTGCCGGGCCCGGCCGTGCGGTACACCCGGAACGGGGCGTTCGCGGTGCCGTCGGGGGAGTCCGCCAGCGCGATGTCGGTCACCGGGACACGGATGCCGTGTTCCGGATCGCTGGCAAACGCCAGGGAATGGGATTCCAGCGACCGGGTGGGGGCTGCCGGCTGACTCTGGACCCGGTCCTTCCCGGCTGACTGGTTTTGGGCAGGGCTGTGCTGTGTCAATGGTGTGTTCACGGAAATGCTCACTTCCTTCGCCGGCATTACCCGGACAGGTTCAACGGTCGCAGGCTGCGTCAGCCCGATCTCAGCCCCTGCAAGGGCACCCGTGTGGTCGTAGACGAAGCTATCACGTGCCGTCCGAATGGCTGCCGAGTGTGACGGCGGCCGGGCCCTTGCTGCGGATTAGGCTTTAAGCCATGACCAGCATCATCGAGTTCAGCGGCCCCATCCTCACCGGACCCGACCGGGAACGCCACGGGCTGTGGTCCGTCGACGGCGTCCTGACCTTCCACCGGCCCGCCGCCGCCCCGGACCTTGTCCTGGACGGATGGGTCATCCCCGGACTGGCCGACGCGCACTGCCACATCGGTCTCGGCCCCGGCGGCGACGTCACGGAGCAGCTGGCCGAAGAACAGGCGGTGACCGACCGCGACGCGGGAACCCTCCTCGTCCGCGACGCCGGTGCCGTCCACGACACGCGCTGGATCCAGCAGCGGGCGGACCTGCCGCGCATCATCCGTTCGGGCCGGCATATCGCGAGGACCCGGCGGTACCTCCGCGGATTCGCCGTCGAGGTGGAGCCCGAAAATCTGGTGGAGGCTGTGCGCAAGCAGGCGCGGGCCGGGGACGGCTGGGTCAAGCTCGTGGGGGACTGGATCGACCGCGGCACTGGCGACCTTGCGGCGAGCTTCCCTGCCGGGGTGCTGAAGGACGCCGTCCGGGCCGCCCACGATGAGGGTGCCCGCGTGACGGCCCACTGCTTCGCCGAGGAAACCCTGGACGACATGCTCGATGCCGGAATCGACTGCATCGAGCACGCGACCGGCCTGCTCCCGCGGCATCTGGCGCGTTTCGTCGAACAGGGCGTGCCGATCGTGCCCACACTCATCAACATCGCCACCTTCCCCGACATCGCCGCGCAGGCGCAGGCGAAGTTCCCCCGCTACGCAGCGCACATGCGCTCACTCTGGGAGCGCCGGGCGGAACGAGTCCTGGCGGCCTTCGAGGCCGGCGTCACGATCTTTGCCGGGACCGACGCCGGCAGCGTCATCAGGCACGGGCGGATCGTCGATGAACTCCAGGCGCTGCACGCCGCCGGGCTCCCGGCCAGGGCGGCCCTCGACGCCGGCGCCTGGGCCGCCCGGGCCTGGCTGGGGGCGGGCGGGATCACGGCCGGCGCCAGCGCCGATGTCCTGGTCTGCGCCGAGGATCCGCGCAGCAACCTGGCCACCCTGCAGGACCTGCGGAACATCGTGCTGCGCGGAGAGCTGATCCGGTAGGACCATTCCGGCGCCATTAGGAATAAATTGAAGCTTCAAGTAATTTAACTCTATGTAAGGTCATCGACGGTCGATGGCCGCCAAGCACCGGAGCGATCACATGACTGCAGAAGCCAGCATCAGGGATCTTCTTCCCGCCGAACTCACCATGGGCACCGTGATGCTCAAGGTCGGCGACATGAAGCTCATGACCGACTACTACCAGCGCGCCCTCGGCCTCGACATCGTGGCCGAGCAGGACGGCGGGCTCTACCTCGGGCGCCGGCAGAAGCCGCTGGTCCACCTCGCGCCGGCGCCGGGCCTGAGCGTCCCGTCCCGCGGCGAGGCCGGACTTTTCCACACGGCCCTGCTGTTCGAGGACCAGCCCGCACTGGCCGCCACCGTCGCCAGCGCGGCGCAGTACGAGCCGCGGTCCTTCAGCGGCAGCGCGGACCACCTCGTCAGCGAAGCCTTCTACTTCACCGATCCCGAGGGCAACGGCATCGAGCTCTACTGGGACCGCCCCCGGAACGCCTGGTCATGGGACGGCACGAACGTCGTGATGGACAGCCTCGCCCTGCCGCCGCAGCGCTACCTCGAGCAGTACCTGACCGAGGAATCCGTGAGCGGGCAGCGTGAGGCCGTCGCCGGCGTCGGGCATGTCCATCTGCAGGTGGGCGACGTCCAGTCCGCCCAGGACTTCTATGTCGGAACCCTCGGGTTCGAAAAGACCGCGGGCTGGCACGGGCAGGCCCTGTTCGTCTCGGCCGGCGGGTACCACCACCACATGGCCATGAACGTCTGGAACAGCCGTGGCGCCGGCCCCCGCCGCGACACCCTGGGCCTCGGCGAGGTGCTGATCGAAGTGCCGGCCGGAGACGACGTCGGAGCGCTCGCCGACCGCCTCAAGTCCGCCGGGGTCCAGTCCCACCACACCGGCGCCGAACTGCGCTTCGATGACCCGTGGCGCAACCGGATCCGCGTCGCCGTCCGCTGAGTTCCCGCTGTCCCCGGCATGCCCGCCCCGCGGTAATCCCCCGGCCCGGCCCCAGGGACATGCCCAGCGCACGCGGCAGCGAATGGACATAGTGGCCATATGTCCACGCGTGCCGGTCAGGAGAGGGCATGTCCAGCGGGCCGGGGCGAGTGAGGCGGGTGCTGCCGGGATTTGCAAAGTGGCATGTCCACTTCCCGCTGGCAGGACCGCGGAGCATGTCCGCCGGCCGGGGCCAGGAGTGGACATAGTGGCTTTATGTTCACTGGTCGCGATCAGGGGAGGGCATGTCCAGCCGGGGCGGGGCCGGGCGCAAGCGGCTAGGCTGTAGCGACGCCGAAAACAGCGGACCAGCGCCGCCAGACACATAAGGACGAGCTCCATGGGATTCACCGAAGTTTTTGTCTCCACCCACGATGAAGCCCTCAAGCGCGCCGCCGCCCTCGACGGCGGGGCCGCCGCCGCACCCGGCGCCGTCCGGATTGCGGATATCACCGACTTCGAAGTCGAGCGCCTGGGCGACCTCGCCGGAACAGCCGTGCACGCCGCCGGCGCCGACTACGAACTCGCCATGGTCGATGTCGCCAGCGACTCCCTCCTGGGCGTGCCGCCGGCGATGGTCCGCGCCCTCGCCGAGCTGCTCAGCTACGAGACCGAGGGGGAGGGCGACGTCCTGGCCGAGGTCGCCGAAAGCTGGGCCGCCGAGGAGGACATGCCCTTCGGTGCGGACCAGGCCGCCCGCTACGTCCGGCAGCTCGCCGAACTGGCCGCCGGCGTCGACCCTGCCAGCAAATCCGGCCTCTACGTCTGGACTTCCTGAACCGCTCCGGGCCGCCAAATGCAGCCGTTGCGGGTGTCAAGTCGAAATCCCGCCGCTGATCTGGCACAATAAACAGGTACTCGATCTGCGTGGCCCCTCTCTCCGCGTCCGGATCTTGTCCTTTTAGAACCCCCTAGTACGGCCCGCCCCACGGGTGCAGAACGCCGGGCTCGACCCCGTTTCAGAAACAGGAGTGACCACAAAAGTGGCCGTAAAGATTCGC
>DASWAW010000195.1:0-2661 GCA_036390955.1 Arthrobacter sp. | reverse complement strand
GTCCACGCCGCCGGCAAGCAGACCGCCGTCGTCAAGGACGTCACCGGCTTCGTGCTCAACCGCCTCCAGTACGCCCTGTTCCACGAGGCCGCCCAGCTGGTGGAGCAGGAAATCGCGACGGCGGAGGACATCGACACCCTGGTCCGCACCACGTTCGGCTTCCGGCTCCCGTTCTTCGGACCGTTCGCCATCGCCGACATGGCAGGGCTGGACGTCTACAACTTCTGCTACAAGTCGCTCCAGACGGAATTCCCGGAGCGCTTTGCGACGCCGAAGATCCTCAGCGAGCTCGTCGACGCCGGGAAGCTGGGCACCAAGACCGGCGCCGGCTTCCTCAACGTCCCCGCCGAGCGCACGCCCGAGCTCATCGCCTACCGGAACAAGGCGTACGTGGCCATGCAGAAGCTCATCGACGAGCTTGGCCCCGCCCCCATCAACTGAGCCCCGCCACGTTCACCTTCACCCTTTCAGGAGCAGTTTTATGAGCACTTTCCCCGCAGAACGCACCGTGATCATCACCGGCGCCGTTTCCGAGCGCGGCATCGGCCGCGCCACGGCCGGTTACCTGGCGGCCCAGGGCTGGAATGTCGGCATCATCGATCTGGATGATGCCCGGTGCAAGGCCGCGGCCAAGGAACTGGCGGCGGAACACGGCGTCCAGGCGTTCGGCGCCGGCGCCAACGTCGGCGACGAAGCGTCCGTCCGCGCAGCCATCGACGCGATCGAGGCCGAACTGCCGCAGATCGTGGCCCTGGCCAACGTGGCCGGCGTAAGCTCCCCGGTCCCGTACCTGGAACTCGACGCCGCCGAGTGGGACCGGGTGCTCGGCATCAACCTCAACGGCGTCCACTACGCCACCCGCCGGGTCGCCGAGTCCATGGCCAAAAACAGGATCGGCCGCATCGTCAACATCTCCTCCGTCTCCGCCCAGCGCGGCGGCGGGACCTACTCCAAGACCCCGTACTCGGTGGCCAAGGCCGGCGTGATCGGGCTGACCCGAGCCACCGCCCGCGAACTCGGCGAATACGACATCACGGTCAACGCCATCTCGCCGGGCCCCATCGACACGGACATCATGGGCGGCACCCTGAGCCAGGAACGCAAGGATGACCTCACCAAAGACCTCGTCGTGAACCGGGTGGGCTCCACCCGGGACATCGCGGCCGCCATCGCCTTCCTCATCAGCGAGGACGCCGGCTACATCTCCGGCCAGACGCTGAATGTGGATGGCGGACTCTACATGCACTAAGGAAGAAGCACCGTGGCACAACCGAGAAAGACCGCAGCCTCCGGATTCGCATCGTGGAGCAGGGGACGGAAGATCTACCTCGCCGTCGGGATCCTGGCCTGCCTGGCCGGGATCATGATCATCGCCTTGTCCCGCTAGAGAACAACGTTTTGACCGCTCCACCCACCTGATCTACTCAACTATTCTGCTCGACGAGGAGTTTTGATGTCCGTTGTAACAACGTCCACCAGGGACCTTCTGGAGACGCCGGTCCTGAAATCGGCGATCTCCAAGGCGTCCCGCCGGCTTATGCCCATGCTGGTCATCCTGTATGTGGTGGCCTTCCTGGACCGCACCAATGTGGGCTTCGCCGAAGCCGCCCTCGGCGTGGACAAGGGCATCACTGCCGGCGCCTATGCCCTGGGTGCCGGGATCTTCTTCATCGGCTACGCCCTGTTCGAAATCCCGAGCAACCTGCTCCTGACGAAGTTCGGCGCCAAGGTCTGGCTGGCCCGCATTGCCATCACCTGGGGCATCGTCTCCGCGTGCTTCGCCTTCGTCCAGGGCGAAACGTCGTTCATCATCCTGCGCTTCCTGCTCGGTGTCACCGAGGCCGGCCTGTTCCCAGGCGTCATCATGTTCCTCGCCGCGTGGTTCCCCAACAAGGTCCGCGTCAAGATGTTCGCCATCTTCTACCTGGCCCAGCCGTTCTCCCAGATGATGGGCGCACCGCTCTCCGGCTGGCTGATCAACATCGGCGACCAGGTTCCCGGTGTCCAGGGCTGGCAGGTGATGTTCTTCGTCGAGGGCATGCTCGCCGTCCTCGCCGGCATTGCGGCGTTCTTCTTCCTGATCAACAGCCCGCAGGACGCCAAGTTCCTGACCAAGGACGAGAAGGGCGCACTCCTGGAGGTCATGGCGCTGGAGGACACCGTCAAGGAAGAGACCGGCCCGCGCGGCGTCCTCGCCGCCATGAAGAACGGCAAGGTCTGGTACTTCACCGTCATCTACTTCTGCCTCCAGATTGCCGTTTACGGTGTGACGTTCTACCTGCCGCAGCAGGTGGCCCAGCTGACCGGCCAGAAGGTCGGCCTCGCCGTCGGTCTGATGGCCGCGATCCCGTGGTTCTTCGGCATCTTCGCCTGCTACTTCATCGGCAAGGCAGCCAACACCGTTGCCCGCCGCCGTAACTGGGGCACCGGGCTGTTCATCTCCACCGGGCTGTGCATCTTCGGTTCCGCCTGGGCCGGCGCTAACCACATTCCGGCACTGGGCATCATCTTCATCACCCTGGCCGTCTGCAGCTTCCTGTCCATCGGCCCCATCGCCTGGTCCTTCCCGACGGCGTTCCTCACCGGAACGGCCGCCGCCGCAGGCATTGGCCTGATCAACTCCCTCGGCAACCTGGGCGGCTTTGTCGCCCCGATCCTGCG
>DASWAW010000194.1:0-1672 GCA_036390955.1 Arthrobacter sp. | reverse complement strand
ATCTGGCCTCCGAGCGGCGGTGGTCACGCTGGACTCCCGCCGCGGCGGCCCTGGGAATTTCGTCGTCGGTCAGTTGCCCGCTGTTGTCCGGCGATCTCGCACTGGGCGCCGTTAAAGTCTATTCGGACGGCGGCCAGCCGTTAGGCGACGGCATGGTCCGGCTGGCCCAGCTCTTTGCCGAACAGGCAACGCTCTTTGTGTTCCACTCCCTGGCCCGCGAGGCTGCCCTGACGATGAGTGACCGTTTGCAGGAATCGCTGGCGCAGCGGGACGCCATCAGTATGGCCAGAGGACTGCTGATGGCCCGAAACGGCGCCAGCGATGAAGAGGCACTCCGGGATTTGATGACGCTGTCGCGGCAGTCAGGGAAGCCTCTGGCCCAGGTCGCGGCAGAGCTACTGGCCGCAGCCGGGCCCCTCGAAAACTAAGAGCAGGACGACGGTATGGCCTTGGGCGACGAGGAGAGCGAGCAGCGGCGGCGATTCGCCGAATCGCTTCGCCATGCCGACGTCAGCATTGAAGAGCTGTGGCTGAGGTACTTCACGCTTGGCGGCCAGGCCGGACAGTTCGAGGTCGAGGCCTACATCCACGGCGCCATGGCCCTGCCCCCACTTCAGCGCGACGTCCTGGCCCATGCCCTGAACGAGCGCCTGGATGAGCTGTACTCCGCGGCGTCCCGGGCGCCGTACAGCCAGCCACTTGACGACCCCGACGAGGCAGACGACGGCGGATTCCGGAACGAGGCAGACGACGGGTCTGAAAAAGACCCCGGCGACGGGTCTGAAAAAGAGTCCGACGACGGCTGACGGCGGCCTTGCTAGAGTCAGCCGTAGGGACAGTGATCTCCGGCCGGTCCGCCCCGCTTGACTGGCCAAGGAAGGCGGTCGGCATGTTCGAATTCTTCACGGACACAAGCCTGGTGGAGGCCGGACTGCTGCTCGCGACGTTCGTACTGTGCTCCCTGATCGGCATCGAGCGGCAGGTCCGGCAGAAGAGCGCGGGCTACCGGACGCACGTCCTGGTGGGACTGGGCTCCTGCGCCTTCACCCTGGTCTCCGCCTACGGATTCGCATTCGTTACCCAGCCCGGAGCCGCCGTCGACCCTTCCCGCATCGCGGCCCAGATCGTCAGCGGGATCGGTTTCCTGGGCGCCGGCGTCATCTTTAAGGGCCGGGACGTGGTCCGCGGCCTCACAACGGCCGCCACCATCTGGGTGTCCGCCGCGGTCGGCATGGCCTGCGGGGCGGGCATGGTGTCCCTGGGTACGGTGCTGACAATATTCCACCTCATCACGCTGTTCGTCATTGCCCCCGCTGTCCGCAGGATCCCGTCGGTGGACCGGAACCGCGTGATGCACATCGACTACGCCGATGGCCAGGGCGTGCTGCGGCAGGTCCTGGAAATCGCCACCACCATGGGGTTCAGCTCATCGATCCTGCGCACGCGGCGGACCGGCGATGAGCAGAAGCCAATGGTCTCGATGGAGGTCCGGTTCTTTGGCCGCCACCCTCTGCGGAACCTCGTTCTGCCGCTGATGGATCTGCACGGCGTCGAAAGCGTCATCGTCCGCGGCACCGATTCGAGCGAGGACGACGACGAGGACGACGACGATGAGGCCTGAGCCGCTGCCTGCAGGGGATCCGCACGTGGATGCTTGGCTGCGCTGCCGCGG
>DASWAW010000193.1:0-6700 GCA_036390955.1 Arthrobacter sp. | reverse complement strand
GGGCGACATTCCACGACGGCGGAATCGCCATCTCCTCCTCGAGTTCGGCGTCGAACTCGGCCAGCAGGTCTCCGACGGCCCGGGCCATCACGTAGCGTCCACACATGGCACCAGCATGCCACCGCACCCAATCCCTGTCATCCGGCAGCGAGAGTCCCGGTTGAGCCCGCCGAGGTCGCCGGAACCGTGCGAAGTCGCCGGAACTTCGGGCGACTTCGAAGCTTTCCCGCGAATTCACGTCCGACGGCGTAGCAGGCAGGTCCCGCTGTGCGGGAATAGCGGCCAGCGGGTTACGGTTGTTGCCAAAGACGTACGACTTTTTGTCGGCCACCGGCGCTGCCACCCAGCGCCGTCACACAGCCTGAAGGAGAACTTCGTGGACTTCACCCCCGAATCCGGCACCATCACCATGTTTTCGACCACCTGGTGCGGCTACTGCAACCGCCTGAAGAAGCAGCTTGACGCCCAGGGCATCGGGTACACCGAGATCAACATCGAAGAAGTGGACGGCACCGCCGATCTCGTGGAGAAGCTCAACGGAGGCAACCGCACCGTGCCTACCGTGTTGTTCCCGGACGGCACCGCCGCCACCAACCCCTCCGCTGCCGAGGTCAAGAGCCGCCTCGCGGCCTAAGGCACACCCCCTGAACGGATGACGATGACGGCGCGGCCACCCACGGGGGCCGCGCCGCACCGCGTTGTACGGCAGAATTTTGCGTGAGCGCAGTCTCGCGTGAGAGAAGTCTTGAGACACGAGTGTTTGCGGCCAGAACCGCGACCGAGCAGAGGAGCTATTTCCATGGTCCATAAAGTCAAAGGCGCAGTAGTCCGCTCCAAGGGAGCACCCGTCACCCTGGAGACCATCCTGGTCCCGGATCCCGGACCCGGGGAGGCCCTGGTGGACATCCTCACCTGCGGCGTCTGTCACACCGACCTGCACTACAAGCAGGGCGCCATCAACGACGACTTCCCATTCCTGCTCGGACACGAGGCCACCGGCGTCGTCAGTGCCGTGGGTCCGGACGTCACCGAGGTGGCCCCCGGCGACCGCGTGGTGCTGAACTGGCGTGCCGTCTGCGGCGAATGCCGCGCCTGTGCCAAGGGCCAGCCGCAGTACTGCTTCAACACGCACAACGCCACCCAGAAGATGACGCTCGAGGACGGCACCGAGCTTTCGGCTGCCCTCGGCATCGGCGCCTTCGCCGAGAAGACCCTCGTCGCCGCCGGCCAGTGCACCAAGGCTGACCCCGACGCCGATCCCGCCGCCATTGGCCTGCTGGGCTGCGGCGTGATGGCAGGCATCGGCGCGGCCATCAACACCGGCAACGTCAAGCGGGGCGATTCCGTCGCCGTCATCGGCTGCGGCGGCGTGGGCGTGGCAGCCGTCGCCGGCGCCGCGCTCGCCGGTGCCACCACCGTGATCGCCGTCGACATCGACCCGAAAAAGCTTGAGCGCGCCAAGGACCTCGGCGCCACCCACACCGTCGACTCCTCCGCCGTCGATCCGGTCGAGGCGATCCGCGAACTGACCGGCGGCTTCGGCGCCGACGTGGTGATCGACGCCGTCGGGCGTCCCGAGACGTACAAGCAGGCGTTCTACGCCCGCGACCTCGCCGGCACCGTGGTCCTGGTCGGCGTTCCCAGCCCCGAGATGACCCTGGAACTGCCGCTGCTGGACGTGTTCGGCCGCGGCGGCTCACTCAAGTCCTCGTGGTACGGCGACTGCCTCCCCTCGCGGGACTTCCCCATGCTGATCGACCTCTACCGGCAGGGCAAGCTGGACCTGGACGCCTTCGTCACGGAGCGGATCACGATCGACCAGATCGAGGAAGCCTTCGACAAGATGCACTCCGGCTCGGTGCTGCGCTCGGTCGTGGAACTGTGAGCGGCGGGCCCGTGAACGGTCTGCGGATCGACCGGCTGGTCACCTCGGGCACGTTCTCGCTCGACGGCGGCACCTGGGACGTCGACAATAACGTCTGGATCGTGGGCAACGACGCGGAGTGCGTCGTGATCGACCCGGCCCACGACGCGGCCGCAGTCGAGGCGGCCGTCGCGGGCCGGACGGTGAAGGCGATCCTGCTGACGCACGGCCACGATGACCACATCGGCGCCGTCGGCGAGTTCCGCGGGCGGGTCAACGCCCCGGTGTACCTGAACCGCGCGGACTGGATGCTCTGGGAGCGCGTGTTCCCGGGCACCGAACCGGACCACCCGATCGAGGACGGGGACACCTTCGACGTCGGCGGCGCCCGGCTCGTGGCGCTGCACACCCCGGGGCATTCGCCCGGCTCCATGTGCTTCTCCCTGGCGAGCGAGGGTACCGTCTTCAGCGGCGACACCCTGTTCCAGGGCGGTCCGGGAGCCACCGGCCGGTCCTACAGCGACTTCCCCACGATCATCGAGTCCATTAAGGCCCGGCTGCTGACCCTGCCGGCGGACACCGTGGTGCGGACCGGTCACGGCGACCCGACGACGGTCGGGGCCGAGGCGCCGCAGCTCGAGGAATGGATCGCCCGGGGCCACTAACTGACTCGCACCAGGGGCCGTTTTGAGCGCTGAGAACGGCCCCTGCTGCCAGCTAGATGAATCGCCAGATGGATCCGCCGTTCCTGGCCCGGGTCCGGTCTCAGCCGAGCAGGCTGCCGAAGTCCCCGTAGCCCAGGGTGGCGTAGCGGGCGTAGGTCTCGATCACGGCCGCCTCGATGGCGTCCACGTCCAGGTGCGGGACCAGATCGTTGACGGCGCCTGCCGTGGCCGGGTCCCAGTCCAGGCCCAGGGCGGCGTAACTGGCCTCCAGCACCGCGCGGATCGGCGCCGAGTTCTCCACCACGATGACCGAGCTGAACAGCCAGCCGCCGGCCACCACCCGCTGGGCCGTGCCGATGAGCTTGAGCCGGTGCTGCGGAAACTCCGGATCCTGGCCGTGGACGCTGAATTCGCCGGGGCAGTACTCGCCGGGGATCTCCCCCACCGCGGCGTCCACGCCGGCGCTCCGCAGCGCATGGGCAAGCAGTTCGCCGAAGAAGGAGAAGCGCCGCTTGGCCCCGGCGATCGCATCCGTGTCCGGTTCGAGGTGATCGATCACGAGAGTCCCCTCGTGATAGGCGGCAGCGCGCCCCCCGGCCTTGCGGACCAGCGGTTCAAAATCCAGTTCCCGGCAGGCCTGCGCCGCGGCATCGAAGCCCGGCAGGTGTGTGTCCCGCTGCCCGAAGGCCACGGTGGGCGCCGGCCGGTAGAGCCGGAGCATGGCGCCCACCTCGCCGGTCTTGACCTTCCGCAGCAGCTCGAGGGCGAGGTCCAGGTCTGCGGCGGCGCCAAGGGATCCCTCCTGCCGGAAAATCGTCAGCTTCCGGGGTGCGCCCGCGGCCTCCGGCATCTTGTTATGCTCCCTTATGGTCATCTTGCAGTTCCTCGTCGTAGCCGCCGCGTTCGCCGTCATCGATTCCGTGTGGCTCAAGTCGATGAGCAAGTTCTACCGGAGCCATCTCGGGCACCTCATGGCGGACAAGCCCAATCTAGGGTACGCCGTCGCCTTCTACGTCCTGTACATCGCCGGGATCGTGTTCTTCGCCCTCCAGCCCGCGCTCGACGGCGGCAGCTGGCTCACGGCGCTCGGTTACGGCGCCGCGCTGGGAACCTTCGCCTACGCGACGTACGACCTCACCAACGCCGCAACCCTGAAGAACTGGCCGCTCGTCATCGTGGTGGCGGACATCGCCTGGGGCGCCGTGCTGACCGGCCTGGCCACCGTCGTCGGCTGGCTCGTCTTCCACTAGTTGCCGGCTTTCCCCCGCTCGACGGGGTTTCTGCACCCACCCCCGCCACCCCGCACCGCCTGACCGGACCCGACGAGTCTCCTGTGGCCGGGTGCGTGAGTTCACCCGGCGCGGATGAGGCGCGGCACCTCGGCGCGGGCCCAGAATTGAACTCCCGCGGTCCGTTGGATCGTACTCAATGCGAATCGGAGGTCATCAGTATGACTGAGACACTGGATGAACTAGGGCCGGTGGACTGGCTCGTTGTGGAGTTCCCCGGGCCCGACTTCGGCAAGGGCCAGATCGCCCCGTTCCTGGATGACCTGGTCAAACGTGACCTCGTCAGGGTGCTCGACATGGTGTTCCTGCGGAAGTCCGAGGACGGCACGCTCGAGACGGCGGAGATCTCCGACCTCGACCCGAGCCAGCTCGGCGAGGTGCGCACGGCCGAGGCCGACCTGGCCATGGTGCTCTCTGAGCAGGACGTCCTTGACCTGGCCGACACAATCGAGCCCGGGCACTCCGCCGCGGTGCTCGTCTGGGAGAACCAGTGGGCGGCCCCGTTCGGCGCGGCCATCCGCAAGGCCGGCGGCCAGCTCGTAGCGAGCGGCCGGATCCCGATCCAGGCCGTGATCGCCGCCTTCCAGGCCGACGCCGAAGCCGAAGCCCAATCTCCCGGAGCTATGAAGGAAGGAGCCTGAGATGCCGCTAGCAGCACGACGCAGGCGCAGGACCGCCGCCGCCGTCGGCGGGGCCGTTGTCGTCGCCCACGGGATTAACCGCCGCGGCGACCGCCGCGAGGACCGGCGGGACGACCGCGGCGACCGCAGGGAAGACCGCCGCGACCGCCGCGACTGACACCACAGAGCCGGCCCAAGGCACCCCGCCGGTGCGCATGAGACCTTCGTGGGTCATGTACACCGGCGGGGTGCGGCGCGTTCGGGCACGTCCTGCTGCGGCCCGATCCGGGACGACTGACGACACTGAGGACAGCGGTTTGCGGGCCCGCTCAGGCGTTCCGGCCGGCAGGCACCCCGTTTAGGGGACAGAGCCGCTAGGACTTTCGGAGCGTCAGGATCTGCTCGGCCCGGCCGAACGGGCCGCTGAGGTCGTGCAGCACGGTCGAGGTCAGGCCGATTCCGTCCGTGCCGAAGGATACCTCGTTGTCCAGCCCCAGCCACTCCCCCTCGGGCTTCCGGTACATGTGGATCTGGAGGTCCAGGTTCGGGAAGGCGTAACTGCCTTTGCCCGGCGGAACGCGGGCGGCGATCCCGTTGGCGGTGTCCACCATCCCGACCAGCCGGGCGAGGTCACTGCTGTCCTTCCGGTCCGTCAGCGGGTGTCCGGTGTGCAGCCAGACAGTGCCCGACCCTGCGCGGTGCCCGTCGGCGATCCGCATCTCCAGGGACGCGATGTAGCCGCCGGGCCAGATGCTCGCGGCGTCGTAGGGTTCGCAGTCCTCCGGCGCGGGGATCTTCGGATCCTCAAAGGCCGCGATGGCCGACGTGTCGGAGGTGATCATCCGCCAGGCCGTGGCGCGGATCGCGGTGCGCCCCCCGGCGGTCAGCTCGGCCTGCACCAGTTCGATCGTCCGGCCCGGGCGGAGGGTGGTGGTGACGACCTCGAACTCGCCGCCGGGGATCAGGCCGAGAATCTCGTAGCTCAGGCGCGCCATCCGCATGTCGTCGCGGGGCTCATGCCGGTCCAGGCAGTCGGCCATGATGCCGGAGGCGGGGGCCATGTGCTGCTCGTGCTCATTCCAGGCGCCCTGGGCGTGGATGGTGGAGCGGAAACGCCCGCCGCCCAGGACCTCGTAGTAGTAGTCGCCCTCGGCAAGCACCGGTAGTTCAGCAGTCAAGGTCTGCCCTTTCGCGTGGCTGGTAATCCCAGAACACACTATCGCTTTCACAGCTTCCGCTGGGCCGCACCTCATGGCCGGCACTAGTCCGGCGCCTGGAAATGAGGCATGACTTCAGACAACACCACACCCCGGAAAGAGGGCGGCCGCGTTCGCCGCGCTGTGCTGGCCGGAGCCCTGACCCTGACCCTCTCGGCGGGCGGCGCCACCGCATGGGCGGCACAACCACCATTACGGAATCCACACACCGGGTTCCACCGCGGAGTCCACGGCCCGGACCACGGACAGCTCGTACACCTCGGACGATTCCACCATCAACCTCTCCCAAGTCACCACCGGCAGCGGGGACAACGCTGTCACCTACTACGTGGCCGACGTCGTGCTGGCGGACGCCACCGTGTTGCAGTCCGCCTTTGCCAACAACAGCTTCGGCGAGAACACGGCAGCTCGGGGCCCCGGCAGCCACTAAGCACACCCGCACACAAAACGGGGGCCGCGCCAGCCGCGCGGCCCCCGGCTGGCCCGAAGGTGCCTGCCGTCAGGCTTCCACGCGGACGCCCCGCCAGAATGCCAGATGGTCTTTGATGTGCCCGGCATCGGTCTTCGGCTCGGCATAGAACCAGGCCGCATTCTGGTTCCGCTGGCCGTCAACGACGAGGCTGTAATAGCCTGCCTGGCCTTTCCAAGGGCAGACACTGCTGTGGCTGCTGTCCTCGAGGTAGTCGGCGTTGACCGAGGAGCGGGGGAAGTAATGGTTTCCCTCCACCATGACGGTATTGTCACTCTCCGCGATGACCGCGCCGTTCCACATTGCCTTTGCCATGGTGGTGTCTCCTGCTCATTGCCGGGAAGTGCATGCAAACGCGCGGCCGGGCCGCGCATTACTGGATCAACGTCCGGGGCATGCCATTGATTCCGCGCTTCCCGGCCGGACGCGCGGGTCCCGGTTCCCGCCGGCTTCGCCGGACTGGGTAGACTCGGATTCAGACTTTCCGCGACTATCCACCGAAGAGGTGCTCCCCTGATTCGAGTCATCAGCTACAACCTGCGAAAGCACCATGCCATCGGTGAGCTGGTTGATCTG